>JBBAQV010000022.1:0-14270 GCA_040400125.1 Burkholderiaceae bacterium | reverse complement strand
CTCCTTTTGTGTCGCATAATGTGTATTATGTAAACTAATGCCGATATAGAAAAACCCGTCGTGGGAATCGCCCGACGACGGGTTGACGGGTCGCCTCAAACACCCCCTTCTTCAGAGGTCAAGGCTCTGTCTTGGTTAAAACTTCAGAATTAACAGCGCTCAAAAATCGCGGCGATGCCTTGGCCGCCCCCAATACACATGGTCACCAGGCAGTACTTACCGTTCACACGGTGGAGTTCATGCAGGGCCTTGGTGGCGATCACGGCTCCTGACGCACCCACGGGGTGACCCAGGGCAATGGCACCGCCGTTGACATTGGTCTTCGATGGGTCAAGCCCCAGTCCCTTCATCACCGAAAGCGCTTGGGCCGCAAACGCTTCATTGGACTCAATCACATCCATCTTGTCCAAGGTAAGGCCTGCACGCTGTAGGGCGATCTTCGATGCTGGAATTGGGCCCTCGCCCATCACATCATTCGGAACGCCCGCGACGGCGTAAGACACAAGGCGAGCGATGGGCTTGTGACCATTGGCGGCAGCCGCCTTGGCTTCAGCCAGAACGAAGAATGAGGCGCCATCATTGATGCCAGAGGCATTGCCTGCCGTTACCGAACCGTCCTTTTTGAAGGCCGGCTTCATCTTGGCCAGGGCCTCGAGCGTCGTGGCCTTGGGATGTTCATCGGTGTCGAACACAATGTCGCCCTTGCGGCTGGCGATGGTGATCGGAACAATCTGAGACTTGAAACGCCCCTCCGCGATCGCCTTGGCAGCGCGGTTCTGGGATTCCAGAGCAAAGGCGTCTTGTTCGTCGCGGCTGATGCCCCACTTGGTGGCGAGATTTTCTGCGGTGATGCCCATGTGACCCACGCCAAAAGGGTCCGTCAGGGTGGCCACCATCATGTCAATCATCTTGGTGTCGCCCATTCTGGCGCCGTTACGCATGGCCGGTGAGAGATAGCCGCCGCGTGACATGCTTTCGGTGCCACCGCCAACGCCGTATTCACAGTCGCCCAGCATGATCGATTGCGCGGTGGAAACAATCGCCTGCAGGCCGGAACCGCAAAGACGATTCAAAGTAACGGCCACAGATTCCATCGACAGACCAGCATTGATTGCTGCGACTCGGGAAACATAGGGCGAACGGGATTCAGTGGGAATGCAGTTGCCCACAGAGACATAGTTGATCGCTGCAGGGTCCACGCCCGCCCGAGCCACGGCCTCTTTCATGACCGTGCCGCCAAGATCCGCGGGTTCAAGGCTTGAGAGTGTTCCGTTAAAGGCACCAACTGCAGAGCGCACTGCGCTTAATACGACCACTTCTTTCATGGCTTGTCTCCTTTGAAATAAATTGCATGCAGGTCATGGGCATCGGAATCGACGATGTCCACTGTGGCCCACTCACCGATCGCCGCAGGCACCGGATGGCGGGAATTGGGATCGGGCGAAATTCGCACAATCCCGTCAATTTCAGGGGCATCGGCCGTGGCCCGGCCAATCAGCTGCCCCTCGTCGGGGTCAATGTCATCAATCAGCACGCGAACGCGTCGTCCGACCCATCGCCTGAGACGCTCTTCCGAGATGCGCTCCTGAAGCGTCATGAAGGCCTCTTGGCGGGCAAGCTTGATTTCTTCCGACACGGGGTTGTCGAGCGCGTTGGCGGTGGCCCCATCCACCGGGGAATAGGTGAAGCAGCCCACCCGATCAAGCTTGGCTTCCTCCAGAAATTCCAAAAGATGTTGGAACTCGGCCTCGGTTTCACCGGGAAAGCCCACGATGAACGTGCTTCGAATCGTAAGATCAGGCACCACCCTCCTCCAGGCTTGAATCCGCTCAAGATTCTTTTCGCCATTGGCTGGGCGCTTCATCCGCTTCAAGACATCGGGGTGGGAATGCTGAAACGGAACGTCCAGATAAGGAAGCACTTTGCCTTCCGCCATCAGACCCAGCACCTCATCGACATGAGGATAGGGGTAGACATAGTGAAGCCGCACCCAGACACCCAGCTTGCCCAATTCTTCGCAGAGCTCGGTCATGCGGGTTCGGACAGGCTTGCCGTTCACAAAATCCGTTCGGTATTTCAGATCCACACCATAGGCACTGGTGTCTTGGGAAATCACAAGAAGCTCACGCACCCCAGCCTTGACCAGACTTTCGGCCTCGCGCATGACCTCGCCGATGGGGCGCGAGACCAGGTCGCCGCGCATGCTTGGAATGATGCAAAAGCTGCATCGGTGATTGCAGCCCTCTGAAATTTTCAGATAGGCATAGTGCCTTGGCGTGAGTCGAATGCCTTGGTCGGGAACAAGATCCATAAACGGGTCATGCGGCTTGGGCAGGTGCAGGTGAATGGCCTGCATGACCTCTTGGGTGGCATGCGGACCGGTCACAGCCAAGACCTTGGGATGAACCTCTTTCACCAGGTTAGCGCCAGATTCCGAATTCTTGGCACCAAGACAACCCGTCACAATCACCTTGCCGTTTTCATGCAGCGCTTCGCCAATGGCATCAAGACTTTCCTGCACGGCATCGTCAATGAAGCCACAGGTGTTCACCACAACCAGATCGGCCTCTTGATATTCGGGCGCAATGTCATAGCCCTCGGCACGCAGCTGCGTCAGAATTCTTTCGGAATCCACCAATGCCTTGGGGCATCCCAAGGACACAAACCCCACTCGACCTGCAGCCATAGACGTTACTCGGAATCTTTCTTGGCTGTATCGCCAGCACCCGTGGCGGGAAACTGAAAGCCCTGAAACATGGACTGTGCATTCTTCTGCATCTGTTCCTGCATCTGGGTCATCATGGCCTTGCTCTGTTCAAGGTAGCCGCCCATCAGGTTTTGCATCATC
Organism: Burkholderiaceae bacterium; assembly: GCA_040400125.1. Classification (GTDB taxonomy): domain Bacteria; phylum Pseudomonadota; class Gammaproteobacteria; order Burkholderiales; family Burkholderiaceae_A; genus Lacustribacter. The sequence goes on along the minus strand of JBBAQV010000022.1, from coordinate 11,422 downwards.
GGGTTTTGGCCCTGCATCAGCTGAGTCCAGGCATCCGAGGCTGGAAAAGCAGCCTTGCCTTCCACCAGCTTCTTGGACTGCTCTTGGAAGGCATTCTGCATTTCGGTGAAGGCATGGATGTTTTTTTCCAGGTAGTCACCCATCATCCCCTGCATGGCATTGCCATAAAAGCGAATCATCTGAGAGAGCATGGGGGCCGAGAACATGGGCGCCCCTCCCGACTCTTCGTCCAGAATGATCTGCAGCAGAATGGTCCGCGTCAAGTCTTCAGAGGTCTTCGCATCCACCACCGTAAAGTTTTCACCGGCCAAGACCAGCTGCTTCACATCCGAGAGCGTGATGTAGGTGCTGGTCTGGGTGTCGTAAAGCCGGCGATTGGGATACTTTTTAATCAGTCGGGTTTGAGTCTCTGTCATAACAATCCGATTCTTTGAGTGAGGCCCCCAGGAATTCCAGGGGCCGCCAAATGAGTGAGCGATGCACCCTAGGGGCATCAGCTCATGTGCAGACCGCCATTCAGTGAAAAGTCTGCGCCCGTTGCAAAACCACCATCCTCGGAGGCAATCCAGCGAACGATGGATCCGATCTCATCGGGTGTTCCAAGCCGCTTCACAGGAATCGTTCCGACAATTTTTTCAAGCACTTCGGGTTTGATTGCACGAACCATTTCGGTGCCAATGTAACCAGGAGATACGGTGTTGACCGTGACGCCTTTGGCGGCAAGTTCCTGGGCCAAGGCCATCGTGAACCCGTGAATGCCAGCCTTCGCTGTGGAGTAGTTGGTCTGACCAAACTGGCCTTTTTGGCCATTCACAGACGAAATGTTAACAATGCGACCCCAGCCCTTGGCCACCATGCCCTCGACCACCTGCTTGGTGACATTAAAAAGACTGTTCAGGTTGGTGTCGATGACTTCGTCCCAGGCCTGACGGGTCATTTTAAGAAACATGCCGTCACGGGTGATGCCTGCGTTGTTCACAAGAATATCGGGGTTGCCGTGTTCGGCTTTGACCTTCTCGAAAGCTTCGACGGTGGAATCCCAGTTTCCGACGTTGCCAACGGAAGCATAAAAGGTGTAGCCATCTTTCTTCTGTTCATCAAGCCACTTCTGTGCGTCACGGGTTGGGCCGCAGCCAGCAATCACCTTATGGCCGCCATCATGAAGCTGCCGGCAGATCGAGGTTCCGATGCCGCCCATCCCGCCTGTTACATAAGCAATTCGTTGTGTCATGCTGTCTTCCTCCTAGTTGTAATTATTTGGGCCTGCCTACTGCTTGGTTTGCTTGGTTTCTGTCTCCGCAACCCGCACTTTGACATAGCTTCCAGGTGCGGGCTCAATCGCCCTGTGGCGCCCTCCTCCAGGCGCTACGGGGGCGGGTATCAGATCCCCTTGAAAGCGCTTGAGCCAAATCGCCCAGTCATTCCACCAACTGCCTGACATTTCTGTGGCACCAGCGAACCAAGCCTGTGCCGAGCCACCGAGATCGCCTGACGTAGCCGACTCATTCACCCAGTAGCTGCGCTTATTCTTGGATGCAGGGTTGATCGAGCCAGCGATATGTCCACTTGCCCCTAAGACGAAACGTTTTTCTCCACCAAGGTGAGTCAGCGACTTCCAGGCCGAAGCCCAGGGAACGATGTGATCTTCCCTGGCCCCCATGGCGTAGGTGGGCACCTTAATGGCGCCAAGGTTCATGGGGCAACCCGCCACCGTGAGACGGTTTTTCTTCACCAGGTTGTTTTCCAGGTACATGTTGCGCAGATACCAGGCAAAAAATGGCCCAGGAAGATTGGTGCTGTCCGAGTTCCAGTAAAGAAGATCAAAGGGCACCGGTTTTTCACCCTTCAGGTAGTTGTTGACCACATAGTTCCAGACCAGATCATTGGGCCGCAGAAAGGAAAACGTGCTGGCCAGTTCGCTGCCCTTCAGCAAACCCTGTCGGCCCATCTGCTGCTCGCGCATCTGCACATGCTGCTCGTCAATAAAGACATCAAGCACACCCGAATCTGAAAAATCAAGCAAGGTCGTCATCAAGGTGAAGGAACTCACCTTGTCGTCGCCGAGTGCGGCAAGCGTAGCGAGAGCGGTCGAGGTCATGGTTCCGCCCACACAAAAGCCCAAGACATTCGCCTTGGGCTGACCGGAGATCTCAAGCACAACATCCAGCGCCTTCAGGATTCCCGCCTGAATGTAGTCGTCCCAGGTGAGTCGGCTTTCGGGATCTTGCACATTTCTCCAGGACACCAGGAACACCGTGTGCCCCTGGTCGATGGCAAATTTCACCAACGAACTCTGCGGCTGCAGGTCCATGATGTAGAACTTGTTGATGCATGGCGGCACCATCAGCAGCGGTGTTGCGCCCACGGTCTCGGTGGTGGGTGCATATTGAATGAGCTGGAAGAGCTCGTTTTGAAAGACCACCGCCCCTGGCGTGACCGCGACGTTCTGACCAATCTCGAAAGCTGTTTCGTCCGTCAGCGAGATTCGACCCTTGCGCATGTCAGACATCAGGTTCTCGATGCCTGAACGAAGGCTCTCACCCTGAGATTGAACAAGCTTTTGCTGAGCCTCGGGATTTGTTGCAAAAAAATTGGTGGGCGATGCTGCGTCGATCCACTGCTGGGTCATGAACTTCAAACGCGCCAGGGTTTTGGGGTCGGTCTGAACAGCGTCGGTCATGGCGTTCAGCGTTTTTGCATTCAAAACATACAAGGCCGCAAGCCCGGCGAAATAGGAATCAAGCCAGGTGGGATTGTTAAAACGACGGTCTTCGGCGGCCAAAGCCAGCATGTCGGGCTTGGACACCATCAGCCGGCCAAGGTCTTCGAGGTACTGCTTTTGAATCGCCTGCACCTTTTCAGGGACAAGCTGCATGGGGGGCACGGCGGGGTTGGCGACAACCGGCGTCGTCGCCACAGCATAGTTCGGGGCGGGAGCAACAACCGAGGATGGCGGATTCGAGGATGCGGCACCGATGGACTGCTGTGTTTCGATTCCTCTGCGACGAATTCTCTTCGGCCGAATCCTTGGTTTTGGAGTCAGCCGGCCTGGGCGGCCTTGCACCATCGTATTAACCTCTCTCGCAGAATGCTACTTTATGAGTCATTCTGCATAGGCTTGGTGCAGAGTGTCAACTCGGGGTTTCGAGCCCAATGGCCGACGCCATGCGGCCGCAGACCGAATTACGTCGATACGAAAAGTATCGTTCAGGGTTCTGAAGAACGCATTCCTGATCCCTGGCTAAATGAATCGCGGGTAAACAATGAATGGTTTCTGCCCACTGGCGAATTCTCAGGCGCGCGAGCCCCTGGAGATCAGCCAGCCACTTGCGCTCCTCGCCCGATGAAGGTGCCGGTCGGAATGCAGCCGCGAGCAAGTCTGGGCCAGGGGGAAGAGCTCCAGAAGTAATGCCCAGCCTCGATTCAGGAGGTAACGCTGGTGATAAAAATGCGCGGCGAACCTCGTCCCCCACCTCAAATGAATCAGGACCAATGCAGGGGCCAAGCCATATCCACCAGGAATCCTGACGAGGATCCGTTACCGCAGGGGCAGAGCCCACCATAGCATTCAGAGTGGACTCGATGACCCCCGCAGCAAGTCCACGCCAGCCGGCATGAATCGCCGCGAACTGCCCAGTCAAAGGCCTTGCCACCAGAAGCGGAAGGCAGTCGGCCGTCATCACGACACCGGCGCCGCGGCCCAAGCCCTGCTGCCCCATGGAGGCATCCGCCCTCGCGCCATTGACAGGCCCCGAGGCTTGCGAAAGATTGAGCACCTCGGTGCCATGCACCTGGGTGAGCCAAGCCAGCGGAGCTGAAAAAAATTGCTGAAGCGTTTTTCGATTTTCGGCCACGCGCTCTGGTTCATCGCCCACATGATCGCCAAAATTCAAAGACGAATACGCGCCACTGGAGCTTCCACCAACTCTGCGCGTCTGAACAGCAAGAAACCCTTGAGGGAAAAAACCATCGATTCGGTCAATTCCCGGCGCAAGTTCGGTCTTACCAAATTCAGACTCAAGAATCATCCGACACCTCCATCGCACGCTCTGAAATTCCTGCCAGGCCCAAAACGGACATGAACGCAGGAGGTGGGTTGATCGACCAAGTCACCAGCTGATTGCTCGTCGGATGTCGCAGGCTTAATCGCTGAGCGTGAAGCGCCTGCCCGACAAGCGTCTCCTGGATTCGCTTCGCACCCTCTTGAATTCGAGAGGCGTGAGGTGCATGACGCGTGTAGGTTCGGTCACCAACCAGCGGGTGTTGAATGTGCTCAAGGTGCACCCGAATCTGATGGGTTCGACCCGTCTCGAGCCGACAGCGAACCAGCGTCACGGGCATGCCGAAGAGTTCACCCTTTGCAAGTGGCTTGACATGGGTGATGGCATGCTTTCCCTTCCCCTCAGGCAGGACCGCCATGCGTTGACGGTCTTTGGGGTCACGCCCCATGAAGGTGTCCAGCGTTTGTGCGGAAACGACTCCCCAAACCAGAGCCAGATACTGCCGTGACACGCTTCGCTCTTGCAGCTGAGCCACCAGACTCACCTGGGCGGGGATGGTCTTGGCCACCACCATCAAACCAGTCGTGTCGCGGTCCAGTCGATGCACGAGCCCCGACCGCGGTACCTGGCCAATTCCCGGGCAGTGGGCCATCAACCCGTTGACCAGCGTTCCCGAGGCATGGCCCGCTGCGGGATGAACCACCAGACCCGCCGGCTTATTCACCACAAGAATCGAATCATCTTCGGCCACCAGGTCAAGATCCATGGGCTCAGCGACCCAGTCATTGGCAGGAGAAGGCTCCGGCGGTGTAACAACAATCCGTTGGCCCGGACGAATGGTTTGGCTCGACTTGATCGTCTGGCCGTCGATGGTGACGAGTCCATCCGCAATCCACCGCTGCAAGAGCGAGCGGGAAAGATCCGGGAACTGGGCGCAAAGAAAGCGGTCTGCTCGTTCAGGGGCCCCGTTATAATCCCAAGACCATTCCTCTAAGCCTTCTGGATCCTCATGATCGTTGCCTTTCATCGCTTGACTCGACGTCTTTCTCTCATGTTCATGATGGCCTTCGCGGTGGCCCTTCCCGTGGCACTCACGGGCTGTGCGGCCGACCCTTTGTCTCAGGATCCTACCTTGGCCTGGAGCGCAGACCGATTGTACGCAGAGGCCAAGGACGAACTCGACGCCGGCAACTGGACGGCCGGCATTCAGCTTCTTGAAAAGCTTGAGTCCCGCTACCCCTTTGGACGCTTCGCCCAGCAGGCCCAGATCGACACAGCCTATGCCCGCTGGAAGGAAGGCGAAAATGCCCTGGCCTTGGCGGCCATCGACCGGTTCCTGAAGCTCTACCCCAACCATGAAGCGGTGGACTACGTTCTCTACCTCAAGGGGCTAATCAACTTCAACGACCGATCAAGCCTTTTCACCGCAATCACAGGGGAAGACCTTGCCGAGCGTGACCCAAGGGCCGCACGCGAGGCCTTCGACAGCTTTAAAGAACTGGTTACTCGCTTTCCCAACAGCAAATACGCCCAAGACTCCGCCGATCGACTGGGCTACCTGGTGAACATGTTGGCGGCCAATGACGTCCACGTGGCTCGTTTTTACCTGCGCCGAGGTGCCGTGCTGGCCGCGGTGAATCGTGCCCAGGCCGTGGTGAAGCAGTACCAAGATTCCCCCGCTGTGGAAGAGGCCCTTGCCATCATGATGGTGGGTTACCGACAGCTTGGCCTGGCCGACCTGAGCAATGACGCGCAACGCGTGCTGACCTCAAGCTTCCCGGAAAGCATTTACCTGAAGCGTGGCTATGACCCCACCATTCGTGGCGGTGCACCCAAGCCCAAGACCTCGTTCTGGTCAAAGATTTTTTAACCAGTCAATCGCCTCAGCGACGGATCGGGTTCTTCGGAAGCCCGGCAGGCTTCGGATAATCCGGCGGCCGTAGGCCGTCTCGGCAAGACGTCGGTCACCAATCACCACAAGGCCGCGGTCTGACTCAGATCGAATGAGGCGTCCCACACCTTGTTTCAAAAGAATTCCTGCCTCGGGAAGCTGAATGCTCGAAAACGCGTCTCTCCCCTGCCGTGCAAGCCAGCGCGACCGCGCCTCAAGAATGGGATCATCTGGCGGCGCGAAGGGAAGTTTGTCAATCATCACCATGGTGAGTGCGCGTCCCGGAACATCCACGCCCTCCCAAAAGCTGTGGCTTCCAACCAAAATGGCGCGACCATGCTCGCGGAAGCGATCAATCAGCTGATGTCTTGGCGCCTCGCCCTGAATTAACACCAGCCGATCCGGGTGGGCCTGCGCCCAGCGGGTGACCCAGTCGCGGGCATGACCCACCGAACGATGGGATGTGCAAAGCATGAAAATGCCACCGTCAACAGCGGCAAAAAGATCCTGCATGCTGGACTGGCTCATGAGGTCCGCAATCAGACTTGGTGATTTAGGGTCCGGCGCACCATCCGGAACAAGCAAAAGCCCCTGGCTTTGAAAGTCAAACGGGCTTTCGGCAATCAGTGTGGGGGCCTCGTGCAGGCCAAGGCGATCGGCGAAATGATGAAACGAACCCGCAATCGCCAGCGTCGCGGACACCAGTGTCCATGATCGCCGATGCTTTTCGATTTCTTGAAGAAACTTCTCTTGAATGTCGTACGGAGTCACATTCAGCGTGACCGAATACCGCGAGCTCTCGATCCATCGAACCACAGGTGCACCGTCGTCGTCCTCACAGAAATTACCAATGCGCGCAATCAGATCTTGGCTAAAAGCTTCCAACTGAGCAATCTCCACATGACGCTCGGCATTGATGGCCAGCACCTGGTGAATGGCAATTAAGGCGTCGGTCGCCGCATCAAGACGCTCGCGCCACTGATCGCGGGTGGCCGTGGGGAGCGCATCCCAGCCGATTCGCCTTGCCGTCGCCAGACCATCGGCCGCGGATGCTGTTGCAGAGATGGAAGGCATCAGAAGACGAAGGTCCGACGCGGCCTTCTCGATGGCCGCGCAGAGATCGGGCCATGAGGCGGCATCGCGGGCGTGTTGCAGCCCCACCGCAAGAGCGTCACGTGCCAGATGATTGAGCAGCTGGGTCGACATGGACTGGCCAAAAAACTGGGTGGCAATTTCTGGTAAAGCGTGAGCCTCATCAATGACGATGTCATCCACCGTCGGCAGCAATTCGCCGAAGCCCTCGTCACGCAGCGCCATGTCCGCGCAGAGAAGATGATGGTTGACCACCACGATGTCGGCTTCGGCTGCACGTTTTCTGGCGGCCATCAGAAAGCAGTCATTCAGCTTGGGACAGTCTTGACCCAGGCAGTTCTCTCGGGTTGAGGTGGCCTGTGCCCAGACCGAGGCATTTTCCGGAACCGCCGAACATTCCGACACATCCCCCGTTCGAGTGACCGAGGAGAAACGAACAATCTCCTGAAAGGCATGCACGTCCTCCCGGCGATGAAATCGTCCATCGTCCTGATGCATCTCCATGCGGTGCAGACAAAGATAGTTACTTCGGCCTTTTAAAATGGCAATCTCGGCCGACACACCCAGAGCGGCTTTCACCCGGGGCAGATCACGTTGATAGAGCTGGTCTTGCAGATGCCGTGTCGCGGTGGAGACCAGAGACTTTCCCTGGGTCTTCAACAGAGGAACCAGGTAGGCAAAGGTCTTCCCCACCCCGGTGCCGGCTTCGGCGATCAACACACCGCGGGATTCAATGTTGGCCTCGATGGCCTGGGCCAGTTTCAGCTGGCCTTCACGGAATCGATACTGCGGTGCGGCCTGAGACAGCGGACCGTCGGGGCCAAAGACCTGCTCAAGCGGGGACATCAGGCGTGAGCTGAATTTGAATCTGGGTCATCTGGTCTTTGAGCTGAAGTTTTCGTTTTTTCAGACGGCGAATCTGGAGCTCATCACGAGTGCCCAAGGCCTCGAGCTGCTCGATCAGGTGATCGAGTTCACGATGCTCGGACTCAAGCTCAAGCAGACGCATCTGAAGGGTTCGTACATCGGATAGAAAAGGCATGGCAGATCAGTTCGGCTTGACGACAAGACGTCGCTCGCGAACGCGTTGACGAATCTCGGCATCAATGGTGCGCAGGGCCTGGCGTTCTTGCTCTCGACGCAGATCGAAGCCGCGCATGGCTGCAAGATAGTCGGTCCGAATCACATCCATGCATCGGGCCGAAAGAAAACGTTGCAGGCACTCCTCTTCACGCGCGGCGATCGCCTTTTGAAACTCCAGTCGTTCGGCCTCGATGACCACCAGCGCCTGTTCATGGGCGGGCTTTCGGGATTGAAGGTCGGCATCAGGGTCTGGGGCTGCAAAAGCGGTCAGTCCGATGGATGACAAGAAGACCAGCAAGCCCCAGGCACAGACGCTGCGCTTACATGGTGCGGAGAGAAAACATGGGAAAATCGAAATCTTATTCATTGCCCTGATTATCCCTTGATGCGCGAAAAACAGCCATCGGCCAACGAGTTATTGGCCATTGCCGAAGCCCTTGAACCTGGTCTTGCCCTGGCTGCGAAGGCCATTTTGGATCGCTACCACCTGCCCGATCACCAGATTCAGACGAAGGCCGACCATAGTCCAGTCACCGATGCGGATATCGCAAGCCATGACATCTTGCTGGAGGCACTGAGCCGAATCACCCCGTCCTGGCCGGTCGTCTCCGAAGAGGATGCCGAAATGGCCCTCCCCGCTGATTCTGCCGGTTCGTTCGCGAGTTCTTTAGGCCTTGCACCGCCCGGAGGGCCTTACTGGCTGGTGGACCCTCTGGACGGCACCAAAGAATTCATCGGCCGCACCGGTGAATTCAGCATCAACCTGGGGCTGGTTTTTCAGCATAAGCCCATTTTTGGGCTCCTTTTCGGGCCCGTGACTGAGGTGCTCTACCGCGGTGGTTTAGGCGTCATGGCTGAGCGGCGAACCCCGGCCGAAGGCTGGATCCGAATTCAATGTCGAAACCGACCCGCCGACGGTGGCGTGGTGATCTCCAGTCGTCGAAGCGCTTCGTCACCTGATTCAGAAACCTTCGCCCGTCGAGACCACCTTGGATCCGCTCTCAAGTTCGGGCGAATCGCTGAGGGCAATGCGGATGTCTATCTGCGCCGTGGCCCCACCATGGAATGGGACACCTGTGCAGGCCAGGCCATTGTCGAGGCGGCCGGGGGCCAGGTTCGCACCATCGATAACCAAGAACTTCGCTATGGCAAGGCCAATCGCCTGAATCCGGGATTTGTCGTGCGCGGCCGAGTCTAAGTGAAATGAGTCTGGGTCTCGCGCTTGGATGTCGCGAGATAGTCTTCCGATTGCATCTCCACCAAACGACTCACCGTTCGGTGGAACTCGTTGGCTAACACGCCGTCGGTGTAGAGCTCATGCGGTGGCACTGCTGCGGACAGGATGAGCTTCACCTTATGGTCATACAGAACGTCCACAAGCCAGGTGAAACGTCTCGCTTCCGAGGACATCGCTGCCGACATCTTCGGCACCCCGGAGAGCATCACGACGTCAAACTGATGGGCAAGCTCAAGATAATCGTTTTGTGAACGCGGCCCACCACAAAGGGTTTGGAAATCAAACCAGATCAATCGACCCCGACGCTTAAACGCACGAATCTCGCGCGCTTCGATCTGCAGAATCGCTCGGGTTTCGTTGGGCTGGTCCTGCGAAAGTGTGAGGAACATCTCGTCGAGCTGCTGCTCGGCGTTGACCGTGAGCGGTGACAGATAGGCATTGACATGGCCGCGAGCCATGCGCCGATAATCCGTCCCGCCGTCGACCTGAATCACGTCCAGATGATCTTTAATCATCTCAATGGCGGGCAGCATTCGATCCCGATGAAGCCCGTCCGGATAAAGATCGTCGGGATGATAGTTCGAGGTCATGATGAAGCCAACGCGCGCCTCAAAGAGCGCATGGAGCAGTCGCTCGAGAATCATCGCGTCAGCAATATCCGACACATGGAATTCATCAAAGCAGATTAGACGGTAACGCCTGGCCACCCGCTGAGCCACCTCTTCAAGGGGGTTCTCGACACCCCGAAGCTCGTGCATTTCTCGATGGGTGGCGAGCATGAATTCGTGAAAGTGCAGCCGCACCTTTCGCTCAAGCGGTACATGCGCGAAAAAACAATCCATCAGCATGCTTTTGCCACGCCCCACCCCACCCCAGAGGTAGACCCCCCGGGGGATGGGCGGCTTGGAGATCATCTTTTTCAAGCGGCCGCCACGCTGGGCTTTATAGCCTTCCCATTCTTCGGCACAACGCTCGAGCCGCTCCGCCGCCCGAAGCTGGGCGACGTCGGCCGAAAACCCCTGCTCTTTTAGTTGCCGTTGGTAGGCATCAAGAACAGAAACACGCATCACATATTCAAGGCGCGCTTGTAGATGGCGAGCGATGCCTCACGCACCGCTTCGGACAGGGATGGATGCGGGTGGCAGATGCGGCCAATGTCTTCCGCAGAGGCTTTGAATTCCATGGCCACGGCCGCCTCGGCGATGAGGTCAGACGCTCCCATCGCAATGATGTGGACTCCAAGAATCTGTTCGGTTTCGGCGTCCGCCAGAACCTTCACAAAACCGTCGGTGGCGTCCATGCCAAGCGCACGGCCATTGGCCGCAAACGGGAACTGACCGCTCTTGTAGGCACGGCCTTCGGCCACCAGCTGCTGTTCGGTGCGGCCAACCCAGGCGATCTCGGGGTGGGTGTAGATCACCCAGGGGATGCAGTCGTAATCAATGTGGGGCTTTTGACCGGCGATGAGTTCCGCCACCATCACGCCTTCGTCCTCACCCTTGTGGGCAAGCATCGGGCCTCGGACCACATCACCCACCGCATAGATTCCGGGAACGCTCGTGCGGCAATGGTCATCCACAGGAATGAAACCCCGCTCGTCAACGCCAAGACCCACCTGGGCAAGCTCAAGGTTTTCGGTGTTCGGCACGCGGCCCACGGAGACAATCAGACGGTCGCACTCGAGTGTCTGTGCCTTGCCGTCTGAATCCTGATAGGCAATTTTCACGCCCTTGGCGGATTTTTTAACCTCGTCAATCTTGACGCCGAGATTGATCTTCAAGCCCTGCTGAGTAAAGAGCTTGAACGCTTCTTTAGAGACGGCGTCATCACAGGCGCCAAGAAACGTTGGCAGAGCCTCAAGCACAGTCACTTCAGAGCCAAGCCGTCTCCAGACCGAGCCAAGCTCAAGTCCGATCACACCGGCACCAATCACGCCAAGCTTTACAGGGACGGTCTCGAAAGCCAAGGCGCCCTCGTTGTCATTGATGATGACGTTGTCCACGGGAATGCCAGGCAGATGACGAGCCTTCGAGCCTGTGGCGATCACCACGTTCTTGGCGACGACCGTTTCCGATTCGTCACCCTGAACATCAATCAGGAACCCGGTGTCATTTCGTC
>JBBAQV010000021.1:0-14355 GCA_040400125.1 Burkholderiaceae bacterium | reverse complement strand
CCCCGCAAAGGCGAGACGTCTCCAAAGTCTCGCCCGCGGGCAATCACCACATAATCCTCCCCCGGTGCGGGGCTTCCCCAGCGGTTGTTGGTTGGATCAAGGTCGACCCAGTGTCCTGAACCGTTCTGTGGCACATACACCGAAGCCCATGCGTGAGAAGCGTCCGCCCCAATAAGTCTTGGCTGCCCTGGCGGCGGTTCGGTAAGCAGATAGCCGCTGACATACCGCGATGGAATTCCCATGGCACGAAGGCAGCTGATCAGGATGTGAGCGAAATCCTGGCAGACACCCTGCCGTTGTTTCAGTGCGTCGCTGGCCTTGGTCTGCAGGTCGGTGCTTTGGCTGACATAACGCATGTCCTGATGCACCCTTTGCATGAGGTCAATTGCAGCCTCAAGCAAGGGACGCCTTGCCGTGAAGCTTGACGCGGCATAGGCTTTAAATTCCTCACCAAGAACGATGTAGGGTGACGGAAAGAGAAAGTCTGAAGCGGCATGCCAGGCCGAAGCCTTCTGAAACTTGAAGCTTGCGCAGACATCTTCCCAGCAGGAAGTGAGAGAGGGGTTAAAGCTTTGCAGGCTTGGCGTTCGCACCAGGCTTCGTGCACTGACTTTAAGCGATGTGTGTCGGCCCGAGAGCGAAAAAAATGTCTTCCGGTTCCCATAGAAATCCGCACGAGTCTCAAGGCTTGCGGGCGTGGGCGTGATCACTAGGGAATAAGACTCCAGAGCTTGGCCTTCATCCACCCTGGGTTCAAGGTGGGCCACGTGCAACGCCGTGTCCACAGGTGTGGCGTAGTCATAAAGGGTGTCGTGGATGACTTCAAGCCGCATTGTTTTAAGCCCCGATGCTTCGATCGCCAATGTGACTGAAATACTTGGCGGTGACCCAGTTGGAAACCTGCCAGGCCGAATCCGCGAACTGGGTCAGCAGCTGATTCAGGCTTGGGTCGAGGGCAAGCCTGCGTGGCTCCAATTCGGCGGGCTGCTCCAGTGCTTCAAAAAACGGAAGGCTCTGTATCTGAATTTCACCGCGATCCGTGGCCAGACTTCCCTGGGCGCGATCGCTTGCGCGGACCACCTTCAAGAGCCGTGATTTCAAATTTGAAGCCACCCAGGCCAATGAACGTGGGTTGTCAGTGTCGGTGACCAGCAGCTCGAACAGTGCGGCAGGGTTCCTGCTTTCCTGATGCTGCGCACGAAAGGTGATGGTGCTGTCAAAGAGAACTAACAATCCGGCAAAGCCTGCGTCATCTTCGGGCAGGGCCGCAAGCGCGTTGGTTTCAATGGCCTGCGAAAGACATTCCGACAGGAAGCCAAGCCGTTCAATGTGACGGCCAAGGCTAAGCATCTGCCAGCCGTCGTCGCGGGTCATTCGGTCAACCTGCGCGCCGGTGATGGCGGCCAGTGATTTGCTGGCATGAAAAAGTGCTTCCAATGCCTGCACACTGGAAAACTCCGGCTGGCTTGTGGCAAGCCCACAGTGGCTGCTGAACTGTTCGGTGGTGTGACGGATGGTGTCCCACTGTTCGGTGGAAAGACGCTCGCGCACCACCGAGGCCGCACGCTGCATTTCGCGAAGATTAAAGCCAACGCTGGTGGCATGCTCTTTGGCGTCAAGGTAACCGATGATGGTGCGCTCAAAAAGCCGGCGACGATGGCCGCCCGTCAGGGTTTCGGCAGGCGCAAGACCGTGGCTTGTGACCATCAGCTGAAGCCACTGCCAGTAGCTGTTCGAAGGGGCCTGCTCGCCATTGAGCGATTCCAGGCAGAGCTTCGCAAGACGAAGGGTGTTCTCGCTGCGTTCGGTGTAGCGACCGAACCAGTAAAGGTTTTCGGCTGCCCGGCTGGTGATGAGTCGGTGCCGGCCCACGGTGTCACGAGTTGGCCGAAGGCCGCCCTGGGGCGGCTGTTGCTGCTGCGAAGGCGCGTCTGTTCCTGCACCCGTTTGCACCCAGACATCGGCGCTGCTGCCGCCACGCTGCATCGAGGCAATACCCGGCGTGTCACCGGCCACCCGGGCAAGGCCACCGGGTAAGACACGCCAGCGATGATCGCCGTCACGCAAGGCAAACACCCGAAGCATGTATGGCCGCGGAACAATCTTGATGGCTTGGCTCACCTTCGAAGGCTGCCATGTGGGAAGCTGCGACAAGGGAATGTAGCTTTGTAGCGTGTGCGCGTCGGGGTCATTTCGGATGCGCTGCCGCCAGGCTTCTTTGGCAGATTCGGAAAGACTGCTGGCCAGCTCCGAATGAAACCGTTGCCGCAGGCTTGCATTGGGAAAGCTTGGCTTGATCACCGTGCGATCAAATTCCTTGAATGCAAGCTGCATGGCGGCGGCCTCACCACACCACCAGGTGTCCATGGCAGGAAGCTGAAGCGGCTCATTCAAAAGCTTTTCACTGATGGCGGGCAAAAAGCCCAAAAGCCCGGGGGATTCCAAAAAGCCAGAACCAGGCGCATTGGCCACCTGCACATGGCCCGCGCGAATGGCTTGAAGCAGACCGGGCACACCAAGGGTTGAGTCGGCGCGAAGTTCGAGCGGATCAAGGAACTCATCATCAAGACGCTTCAGCAAGACATGCACGGGCTCAAGCCCGTGAAGTGTGCGCAGGTAAAGTTTCTGATCGCGCACGGTCAGGTCATTGCCCTCCACTAAAGTCAGGCCCAGGTAACGGGCAAGGTAGGCGTGCTCGAAATAGGTTTCGTTGTAGGGGCCGGGTGTGAGCAGGGCCACATGGGCTTGATCACCGGCGGGGCTATTACGTTTGAGCGCATGCACCAGGGATTGATACGACTGTGCAAGACGTTCAATGCCCATGGCCTGAAATGCCTGCGGGAAGTGTCTTGACACCAGCAGACGATTTTCCAAAAGATAGCCCAGCCCCGAAGGTGCCTGGGTGCGTTGAGAAACCACCGCCCACTGATCATCAGGCCCGCGGGCAAGATCGAAGGCCACGATGTGCAGATGTTTGCCGCCTGATGATTCAATCACCTGATGCATGGGGCGCAGGTAACCCGGATGTCCGTGCACCAGAGCCGGCGGAATCATGGCTTGACGCAAGAGCTCTTGCGGGCCGTAGATGTCTTGCAAAATGGATTCAAGCAGCTGGGCACGCTGGGTTACACCGGACTCAATCACCCTCCAGCTCTCCGGGGTGATGATGAGCGGCAGCAGATCCACCGACCATGGGCGCTGCGGGCCGTTCTGATCGGCATAGACGTTGTAGGTGATGCCGTTGTCGCGAACCTGTCGTGTCAGTTCCTGGTAACGGCGATCAAGATCACCAATGCCTGAGCTTCCAAGATGATTGAAAAACTCGGCCCAGTGGGGGGCAAGGCTTGCCGTGGGTTCGCGCAAAAACGCCGGGGTTTGATCGAAGGCCTGCGGCGGCGGTTCGCCCGAGCCACGAAGCTCATCAAAGTGCCCGGCGACAGGCGGCTGTGCCAGGTGGCCGAGCACATCGGCCAGCGTTGGCGTGGCGTTTTTCGCAGGAGGCTGAATGCCAGAGTTCTCCAAGATGTAAAGAGTATGCACCAAGAATCAAAGGCTATGATTGAACGCCATGACGACCCAGCCCGCCCAAAAGCTTCGTGAATTCTGGAATGCCCGCTACGCCCAAGAGGCTTACGCCTACGGCACTGAACCCAATGAATATCTGGTGTCCCAGCGGCACCGGTTCCGGCCAGGGGGGCGGGTGCTGTGTCTGGCCGATGGCGAAGGCCGCAACAGTGTTTACCTTGCGGGCTTAGGCTTTCAGGTCACGGCGATTGATATCTCGGATGAGGGCATCCGCAAGGGCCAACAGCTTGCAAAAGAGCGATCGGCTGTTGTGGAATTTCAGGTGGCCGATGTTCTAAGTTTTGATCTGAAGCCCAGTGAATGGGACGCAGTGGTGTCGATTTTCTTGCACCTGCCTTCAAAGCGCCGGGTGGAATTTCACAGGCGTTGCCTGGCTGCTTTAAAGCCCGGTGGCGTCTTTGTGTATGAAGCCTATACCCTTGATCAGATTGGCCGCAGCACCGGCGGCCCCAAAGAGCCTCAGGTTTTAGCGCCACCCGAAGAGGCATGGTCGGATTTCCCCGAAGAGATGCTGGTTCACCGCTTTGCCGGGGACCGTGACATTCGCGAAGGCAGCCATCACAGCGGCCTTGGCGCCATCTGCCAATTTACGGCTGTAAACCAAGCTCCCGCATGATGGCTTCGGTGTGTTCGCCAACGGCAGGGATGGGGTCCATGCGGTAATCAAACGCCGCATTCTTTCCAGGAGGCAAGAGCGCGGGAACGGGCCCAGCAGGCGTTTGAACATCCACCCAGCGGTTTCTGGCTTTGAGCTGAGCATGGTTCCAAAGGTCATGCATGTCGTTTACCTGTGCGTTGGCAATCTGCGCCGATTCCAGCTTGGCCACGACATCGGCAGCGGTCATGGCGCCAAAGGATTCGATGATGATGGCTTCAAGTGTCTGGCGGTTTTCATTGCGCTTGAAGTTGGAATCAAATCGTGGGTCCTTCGCCAGGTTTGGCTGCATCAGCACCTGTTCACAAAAGACCTGCCATTCCCGTTCGTTTTGCAGGCCCAGCATCACGGTCTTCTGGTCCCCCGCAGGGAAAGGGCCGTACGGATAAATGGTGGCATGCGAGGCCGCGCTGCGAGGCGGCGGCGAAGCGCCCTGATAGGCGTAATAAAGGGGGTACCCCATCCATTCCGAAAGGGCCTCAAGCATGGAGACATCAATTGATGAGCCCACTCCGGTTTTCTCCCGAAGCATGAGTGCCGAAAGAATGTTGGTGTAGGCGTACATGCCTGCTGCAATGTCGGCAATCGAACAGCCGGCCTTGCTGGGATGTTCCGGTGTGCCCGTGATGGAGAGAAAACCGGCCTCGCTTTGAATCAAAAGGTCATAGGCTTTTTTGTCTCGATAGGGGCCGTCATTGCCGTAGCCGGAGATATCGCAAACGATCAGGCGCGGGAACTGCTCTTTTAGCTGCTCGTGCGAGAGCCCCATGCGGGCTGCCGCCCCCGGTGCCAGGTTCTGAATCAGCACATCGGTTTTCTGAAGCAAGGCCATCAGAACTTCCATGCCCTTGGCGTCTTTCAGGTCAAGGGCAAGACTTTCTTTGGAACGATTGGTCCAGACAAAGTGTGACGAAAGCCCATTCACGCGGGTGTCATAGCCCCTTGCAAAGTCGCCAGACCCTGGCCGCTCAACCTTGATCACCCGCGCGCCAAGATCGGCCAGCTGCCGTGTGGCAAAGGGCGCTGCAATTGCATGTTCCAGTGAAACTACGGTGATGCCATCAAGGGGTCGTTGCATGCTGAGTTAGTCCATGTGAAGAACGGCAAGGGCTGCCTTAAGCCGTTCATTGTATCGACGACGGGTGTCTTGAATCTCCTCAGGTGTCCAGCGTCGATAGCCTTCGCCCGCCTTCATGCCGGTCTTGCCTTCAGACATTCGCTGCGCAAGCCCTTGTGGAAGATTGGGCGTGTTCGAGAGCGATGGAAAAATCTCCCGAGCCGCATTGGCCATGCCGTCCCAGCCCGAGATCTCTTTTTGGGTGATGGGCCCCACGGCGGCGTAACGAAAGCCGAAGCTGTAGCGCACGGCGTCATCGACATCGTCGGCACTGACAATTCCTGAATCGATCAGGGTGAGCGCCTCACGCATGAGCGCATGCTGCATTCGGTTGGCGAGAAAGCCTGGAATGTCCTTTCGAACCAACACCGGTTTCTTGCGAAGGTCTCGGTAAAGCGACATCACCTTTTCGCCAACGGCGGGGTGGGTGAACTCGCCCAAGACCACCTCCACCAAGGGCACGAGTTCAGCGGGCATGAAGTAGTGGGTGTTGATCATTCGCTCAGCACTGGAAAGCCCCTTGGCAATCCGTGAGATGGGAAAGCCCGAGGCGTTGCTGCCAATGGGAATGTCGGCGGGAACGGCCCGATCAAGCCAAGCAAAGATGGCCTGCTTGACTTCAAGAATTTCTGAAACAGTTTCAATCACCAGGCTGACATTGCTCCAGCGGGACCATTGCCCGATCAGCCCGGCCTGGGTTTCGATCTCAGGTGTAACGGCGCCAGAGGACGATGCGCCCGACGGCCCAAGGCCCGCCGCTAATTCACGGGCCTTGTTCACACAGGTTTTTGCTTTTTCAAGGTCTCGGCCAAGAATGACAACCTCGGCGCCTTCCGAAAGAAAACTTGCGGCAATACCCGCACCCATGATGCCGGTGCCAATAATCACGATCTTGTGGGGCATTTCAATGCTCCTGCATAAGGGGTGGGTAGGAACCATCACGGCCGGTGGGCCCGATGATTCGAACCAATCTTTGTTTGAATTTCGGTGCTAGTATATCGATTCTTGTCCGTACAGGAGTGGTCAGCTTGTTCAACCCGTTTCAGCCCTTGGAAAAAATAACGGCCGAGGTGTTTACCTCGATGCCAGCGAAGTTCCGACGCGCCCAGAAGACCCGTTGGGGCGAATCCAACCGACAGGGCGCTGAACTGGAGTGCTTTCTTGAAGGGCCTTCGATTGACCGCGAAGGAAACCTTTGGCTGGTGGACATTCCCTTTGGCCGGATTTTTCGAATCAGCACCAAGGGCGAATGGGACTTGGTCATTCAGTACGACGGCTGGCCGAATGGACTGAAGTTTCACCAAGACGGTCGTGCCTTCATCTGCGATTACCGCAAAGGTCTTCTTGCCCTGAACCCAAAAACCGGCGCGATGGAAACCATTTTGGAATCTGCCCACAGCGAGGGTTTCAAAGGCCTGAATGATCTGCACTTTGCCAGCAATGGCGATCTCTATTTCACGGACCAAGGTCAGACCGGCATTGCTGATCCCACCGGTAGGCTCTTTCGTCTGCGTGCTGATGGCGGGCTTGATCGGCTGATCTCGAATGCACCCAGCCCCAATGGCGTGACTCTCTCGAATTCAGAAAAGCATGTCTACCTTGCGGTGACACGAGCCCAACAGATCTGGCGCCTGCCCCTGATGGCCGACGGCAGCATCTCGAAGGCCGGCGTGGCGGTGCAGCTCTCCGGTGGTGTGGGTGGCCCCGACGGCATTGAGATGGATTCCCAAGATGGTTTGTTGGTCTGTCAGCTGGGTGTGGGTGTCTGGCGCTTTGATGCCAACATGCTTCCCACCCATTTAATCCATTCCACGAACCATCGCCATCACCATCTGGCCAATCTCTGTTTCACGGGAACCGATCGAAAACGTGTGCTGATCACGGATTCAATTTCTGGCGATGTCTTAACGGCAGACCTGCCCGTGGCAGGGAAAAGGATGTTCGGCGAATGATCACCAGCACACTGAACCCTGCGGCTCGTCGCGATGAGATGACCGCTGAAGGCATGACCCTGCATGAGTTTGTGGCCAACGCCTTGACCGAGCGCATTCGCCAAGGCGAGTGGGCGGTGGGTGCAGCCTTGCCCTCGGAAAGTTCGTTTTGCAAGTTCTATGGCGTGAGCCGGCACACCCTTCGACATGCCCTGGCCACCCTTGAAGAAAATGGTCTTATTCTGCGGCGCCAAGGCGCCCCCACGCGGGTGATCTCGCGTCAACGGCCGCGCCGATTCATTCAGAGCTTTAACTCACCGGCCGACATTCTTCGTTATTCCGCATCCACCTATCGGGTGAATGAGGTTGAAGAGCATGTGCGTTGTGAAGGTGAGCTGCAAACGACTTTGCAGGCGGACCCAGGTTCGTCCTGGTATCACATTGGCGGTGTCCGACGTGAACATGACACCAATTTAATTGTGTCGTACAGCGACATCTACATCCTGCCGGAATTCGCGGATCTGGTGAACGAGCCCGATCACGCCAACTCCATGGTCTATGAACAAATTGAACGCCGATTTGGTGTGGTGATTGATCGCGCTGCCGTGGACATCTTCGCCACCGGAATTTCTGCCAAGCTTTCGAAGTCGCTGCAGGTGCCCCGTGGCGCGCCATGCCTGTGCATCATCCGTCGATACTTTGATGCACAGGGCAAGCCCTTTGAAGTCACCGTGACCCATCACCCGGAAAGCCGTTTTGTGTTCAATATGGAATACCGCAGTAACGCCACCAAACCCTAATTCAAGGAGCCCTTCAATGCCTGTGATCGAATCCGTCTCTGTTGCCGCCTGCGAGATCCCTTTGGATCATGTCACCTCGTTTTCAACTCGCACCGTGAGTTCACGTCACTACGGTCTGGTGAAGGTGCGCAGCACCGACGGCCATGAGGGCATTGGTTTTTGCTATGTGGGCAGTCGCGCGGGTGGCATTGTCAAAGCGGCCGTTGAGCAGCTGCTTGGCCCCTTGTTGATTGGCCGCGAAAGCCGTCAGACCGAGGGCTTGTGGCAGACCATGTATCAAGAGGCCTTGCTGCAGGGAAGATCAGGCTCGGTCATGCGGGGCATTTCCATTCTGGACACGGCGCTATGGGACATGAATGCCCGCTCGGTGGGTTTGCCGCTTCATGATTACCTGGGCAGCCTTCATCGTGAATCGGTGATGGCCTATGCCAGCGGCGGCTATTACCTAGACGGTAAGACTCCTGCGAAACTGGGCGAAGAGGTGGCCGGTTACGTGGCCAAGGGCTTTAAGGCGGTGAAGATTAAAACCGGCCGGCTTTCGCCTGCCGAGGAAGAGGCCCGAATTGCCGCGGCCCGCGATGCCATCGGCCCCGATGTTTATCTGATGCTGGATGCCAACAATGCATGGTCAGATCTTCCCACGGCGCTGGAATACATGCGGCGGTTTGAAGCCTATGACCCTTACTGGATTGAAGAGCCATTCTCACCCGATGCGATTGACCTGCACGCTCGTCTTGCCCAGCGCACCACGGTGACCGTGGCCACCGGTGAGATTGAAGTGGGTCGTTGGCGCTTTCGTGAACTGGTCGACGCAGGCGGCGCCGAGATTCTGCAGACCGATGCAGCGGTATGCGGTGGTATTTCCGAATGGCGCAAGATTGCCGCACATGCGGATGCCTGTGGTGTGACGGTAAGCCCCCACTGGTTCCATGATCTTCATGCGCCACTGGTGGCCGCAACACCCAATGCACGTTTTGTGGAATTTTTCCTCGACGACCAGGTGTTGAATTTTCGTCGCCTGATCGATAACCAGCTGGAATTCCGCCAGGGCCATGTCATGCTGCGACAGACCCCGGGGCTTGGCTTTGGGTTTGATGAGGCCGCCGTGGCGAAATACAGCAGCGGCTGGACGGTCATTCGCGCCTAGAGCGCGCCCAGAGCCCAGCCCGGTTTCGCTATACTGCGCGCCATGAACTCAGACCCCGCCCAAAATTCATTCAGAAAACGCCCCATCGCTGGCCTGATCTTTGCCAGCCGTTGGCTTCAGCTGCCCCTCTACCTCGGCCTGATCGTGGCCCAGGCGGTGTATGTGGTGCTGTTCATTCAAGAACTCACCCACCTGGTGCCCATTCTCTGGGACCCAAACGCGCTCTCCAACACGGCCAACGCCCTGGGGGTTGAGACCGTCAGCAAGGAAGTGGTGGTCATGCTGGTGGTGCTGTCACTGATTGATGTGGTCATGATCTCGAACCTTCTGATCATGGTCATCATTGGCGGCTATGAAACCTTTGTCTCAAGGCTTGACCTTGAAGGCCACCCCGATCAGCCCGAATGGCTTTCTCATGTGAATGCGAACATTTTGAAGGTGAAACTGGCCACGGCCATCATCGGAATTTCGTCCATTCACCTTTTGAAAACCTTCATTTCCGCGGACGCCATGTCGGAAAAGGCCATGCTCTGGCAGACCATCATCCACGTGACCTTCATTGTCTCGGCGATCAGCATCGCCTGGATTGACCGTCTCCTGGCGCACTCGGGGAGCCCTACGGGGCAGCCGCAGTCAGGCTCTAAACACTAAATTCATGGGCCCTTCGGGGCCCATTTGCATCATCCACGCTCACTGGTAGTCTTACGCCCACTATGAATAAACCCAATCGTCCCCCCCATTCCCCGAAATCCCAGCCGGCCCAGCCTGCGCCCTACACCCCCACCGCTGACCTGTGCGATGCCCACGAAGACGCCCTCAAGGCGGGAACGCTCAGGGTCATCCCCCCGGTTTTTAGCAACTTCGGCGGATCGACTGAAGTTGCCGGGCCCGTGGCCACGCTGAAGTGCTTCGAGGACAACTCTCTGGTTCGAAAGACCCTGGAGACCCCGGGCCAGGGCAGGGTTCTTGTCGTGGACGGAGGCGGCAGTGACCGTTGCGCACTGGTGGGCGGAAACCTCGCCCTTCTGGCCGTGAAAAACGGCTGGGCGGGCATCATCGTCAATGGCTGCGTCCGCGACACGGCCGAGATCGTGGAGGCCGAGGTGGGCATCTGGGCCATGGCCACAAGCCCTAGGCGAAGCGACCGTCAGGGCCTGGGCCAGCTGGACATTCCCATCGATATGGCGGGCGTGCGGGTGGCTCCAGGGAACTGGTGTTACGCCGATTCCGACGGCATCCTGATCAGCGACCGCAAGCTTCCCTAGGTCTTTTGGACGGGTTGGCAGGGTCAGCCCAAAGTGGTTAAAAAATAACCACTCCGATGGGCTCCCGTGTGTGACAAACATGTGACGGTTTTGCGACTGAGTTTTCCACAAAACCTGTGGACAACTTCTTTGATGAAAAGGAAAAACAGTCGGGCAAAACCTGCTGCATTGCGAAAATCTTGTGGTAGAGAGGCAGTGAATTTTTGATGGCAGAAAAAAAATTGGCCAAGACAACATCCGCCAGCGGTTACAACGAATCATCCATTCGAGTCCTTCGCGGACTGGAACCTGTCAAGCAGCGTCCGGGCATGTACACCCGAACCGAAAACGCGCTGCATATTCTTCAAGAGGTGATCGACAACGCGGCCGACGAAGCGCTTGCTGGGCATGCGCGCCACATTCATGTGGCGCATCACACCGACGGCAGTGTCACGGTCACCGACGACGGCCGCGGTATTCCCATTGGTAAGCATCCTGAAGAAAAAGTGCCTGTGGTGGAAATTGTCTTCACACGTCTTCATGCCGGTGGCAAATTCGACAAGGGTTCGGGCGGCGCCTATGCCTTCAGTGGTGGCTTGCATGGTGTGGGGGTGTCGGTAACCAATGCGCTTTCCAAGCGCCTGGAAGTGACCGTCTGGCGTGACGGTGGCGAGCATCGCATTGTGTTTTCAGCGGGCGAAGTGATTGAGCCTTTAAAGAAGGTTGGCCCATCGAATGGACGCAGCGGCACCCAAGTGCGGGTCTGGCCCGATGCAAAGTATTTCGACGACTCGGCCATCCCTGCGGCCGAGCTTGCACGAAGCCTGAAGGCGCGTGCGGTGCTTTTGCCTGGCGTGACCACCCATCTCTTGGTGGAGAAAACCTCCAAGGAAGAATCCTGGCGTTACGAAGGCGGTCTGCGTGATTACCTTCTTGAACTGATTGAGGGTGATCAGCCGGTGGTCGAGCCCTGGATGGGCGAAGGATTTGTTGGCGCGGGTGATGAAACCTTTGCGGCTGGTGAGGGTGCCCAATGGGCTGTCGTCTGGACAGCGGAAGGTGCAGTGAATCGTGAATCGTTTGTGAATCTGATTCCCACCACGGCTGGCGGCACCCATGAGGCGGGCCTTCGAGAGGGGCTTTTCTCGGCAGTGAAAGGTTTTATTGAACAACACAACCTCATGCCCAAGGGCGTGAAGATTCTTCCTGAAGATGTTTTCGCAAGGGTGAGCTTTGTGCTGTCGGCCAAGGTGCTTGACCCTCAGTTCCAGGGGCAGACGAAAGAGAAATTGACCAGCCGCGATGCGCTGCGTCTTGTGGCCAACCAGGTGCGTGCGCCGCTTGAACTCTGGCTGAATCGCGACCTTGATTCCGCACGAAAGATTGCCGATCTCGCCATTCGAACCGCACAAAGCCGTGTTCGCTCGGCGCAGAAAGTTGAAAAGAAAAAAGGCTCGGGCGTGGCCGTTTTGCCTGGGAAACTGACGGACTGCGAATCCACCGACATTGGCCGCAATGAGCTCTTTCTTGTCGAGGGAGATTCCGCAGGCGGCTCGGCCAAGATGGGCCGTGACAAAGAATTTCAGGCGATCTTGCCGCTTCGGGGCAAGGTGCTCAACACCTGGGAGACCGAAAAGGAAAGGCTTTTTGCCAACGCCGAGGTGCATGACATTTCCGTGGCCCTGGGCATTGATCCGCACGGCGTTTCGGATGAGGTGAACTGGTCGAACCTGCGTTACGGCAAGGTCTGCATCTTGTCAGACGCTGACGTGGACGGCTCCCACATTCAGGTGCTGCTGCTCACGCTTTTCCTGAAGCATTTCCCGCAGCTGGTTGAACGTGGCCATGTCTTTGTGGCGCGCCCACCGCTTTTTCGAGTGGATGTCACAGCAAGCGGCAAGCGGCTTGCAAGAAAAATCTATGCGCTGGACGAAGGCGAGCTCACCCATGTCCTCGACAAGTTAAAGCAGGAAGGGCTGCGTGAATCGGCCTGGAGTATTTCCCGATTCAAAGGGCTTGGCGAGATGAGTGCCGAGCAGCTCTGGGAGACCACACTCAACCCCGACACCCGCAGGCTGTCTTTGGTGGGCTATGGCCAGGTCGACAGCCTTGAGACTGCCAAGCGTTTCCATCTCTTGATGGGACGCACCGAGGCGTCGTCGCGTCGGGCATGGCTTGAAGAAAAAGGACATGAAGTGGAGGTGGACATCTAATGGCACGACCAACGCAATCGGCCGACGATCAGACGCCTGATCTCTTTGCCACGCCTCAGGGCATCACGTTTGACGGCGAGGCCATTACCCTCGCGGATTTTGCCGAGCGTGCCTATCTCGATTACGCCGTGTCGGTGGTGAAGGGAAGGGCGCTGCCAGATCTCTGTGACGGCATGAAGCCCGTTCAGCGTCGCATTCTGTATTCCATGCATCGTATGGCGCTGCCGGTCACCGCCAAGCCCGTGAAGTCGGCGCGTGTGGTGGGCGATGTCCTGGGTAAATACCATCCGCATGGCGATCAGTCGGCCTACGACGCACTGGTGCGTCTGGCGCAAGGTTTTTCAGTGCGCTATCCCTTGATTGATGGCCAGGGTAATTTTGGTTCGCGTGACGGTGACGGTGCTGCCGCCATGCGATACACCGAAGCGAGGCTCACCGCCTTTGCCTCGCTGCTGCTGGACGAGATTGACGAGGGAACGGTCGATTTTGGCCCCAACTACGACGGCTCCTTCACCGAGCCCTTGCGGCTTCCTGCAAGGCTTCCCGTGGTGCTGCTCAATGGCGCTTCGGGAATTGCGGTGGGAATGGCCACAGAGATTCCATCCCACAACCTGACCGAGGTTGCTCAGGCTGCGGTGGCGCTCATTGAGAAACCGAATCTTTCGGATGCCGAGCTTTATCAGATCATTCCGGGCCCTGATTTCCCGGGTGGCGGCCAGATTATTTCTTCACCCGAAGAGATCGCCGCGGCCTACGCCACCGGACGAGGCTCGCTGAAAACTCGCGCGCGCTGGACGATTGAAGAAATGGCACGCGGTCAGTGGCAGGTTGTGGTGCATGAGCTTCCCCACGGGGTGTCGTCACAAAAGGTGCTGGAAGAGATTGAAGAGATCACCAACCCCAAGGTGAAGGCGGGCAAGAAAGCGCTTTCCGCGGATCAGCAGCAGATGAAGACCTTGATGCTGAGCGTGCTCGATGCCGTGCGTGATGAGTCGGGCAAAGATGCCGCGGTGCGTCTGGTCTTTGAGCCGAAGTCATCTCGACAAGACCGTGATGAATTCATCAAGGTGCTGCTTGCACACACGCCCCTTGAAAGCTCGTCAGCCATGAACCTTGTGGCGGTGGACCGAGACGGCCGGCCCCGCTCACTGAGCCTTCGCGAGATCCTTGGCCAGTGGGTGGAATACCGCATCGCGACCGTTCGTCGTCGAACCCAGCACCGGCTTGAGCAGGCCCAGCGGCGCATTCACATTCTTGAAGGCCGATCGATTGCGCTTTTGCATATTGATCAGGTGATTGCCGTGATTCGGGAAAGCGATGAACCGAAGCCCGCGTTGATGAGCCGGTTTGGTCTGACTGAAATCCAGGCCGAAGACATTCTTGAAATTCGTCTGCGACAGCTTGCGCGCCTTGAGGCGATCAAGATCGAAAAGGAGCTTAAGCAGCTTCGCGAAGACGAAGGCAAACTGATGCATCTGCTTGAAAATGACCGTGCTCTTCGCAAGGCGGTTGCCAAGGAAATTGATGCGGACGCCAAGACCTTTGGTGATCCGCGTCGAACCCTGATTCGTGCGGCCGAGCGCACCACGGTTGAGGTCCCGGTCATTGATGAACCGGTGACTGTGATTGTGTCCACCAACGGCTGGCTTCGCGCTCGTCAGGG
>JBBAQV010000020.1:0-14422 GCA_040400125.1 Burkholderiaceae bacterium | reverse complement strand
ACCGGAGTGCCGTCGGGTGCCGAGCGCGGATAGCCGTCCGCATAGCCACAGGCCACCACCGCGATTCGTGTCGGCCGCTGTGCCTGAAAACGCGAGCCATAACCCACCGCATCACCAGGATTGAGTTCCTGGATGGCAATCACCTCGCTCAGAAAATGCTGCACGGGCTGAAGACCCAATGCGGCCGATGAGCGGTTGGGCTCGTCATGCGAAAACGGGGTTCCGCCATAGAGCGCCGTTCCGGGCCGAACCCAGTCGGCGTGCGTTTCAGGGAGGGCGAGCGTCGCCGCTGAGTTCGCCAGTGAACGAAGCCCTCCTGATTGAAGTGATGTACCCCATTGGCTTATGCATTCATCAAAGCGTGTTTTCTGTGACGTCCAAGTGACACGAGGTTCGGGGGCTTCTGAACGCAAAGAGGCATCCGCGTTCGCAAAGTGCATCATCCAGTTCAGTGGCTGATCGATTCGGGCTTCAATGCCTTGAAGCCATTTGATGAAAGCCGGTGCATCTCGATCCGGCCGAAGACCCAGACGATTCATCCCAGTATTCAGCTTGACCCAGACCTGGCTTGGAACCCTCGCTGACTGCAGAAACATACGGGCCTGTTCCGGAGTGGAGACCGCCGTTGAGAGATCAAGCCTGGCCATCTCCGACAGATCCCCTTCATCAAAAGCGCCCTCAATCAACAAAATGGGTTTGGACCAGCCCAGGTCCCTTGCAGCCACCGCCTCGTGAAGATCCAGCACGGCGAGGCCGTCGGCATCCGTAAACCCCGAGACTGCCTGGGCAATGCCATGTCCATAGGCATGGGCCTTGGCCACAGCCCAAATCCGGGTCCGCCCATCAAGCCGTGATCGAACGACAGCCAGGTTGTGGCGCATGGCATCGACGTGAATCTCTAAACGGATTGGTCTGGGCATGCCTTGGATTCTATTCCTTCATGCTCTAATCCCGAAGAGACGACACGAAAACGACGATGAAACGCGGTTTTTACACCATCATGGCGGCGCAGTTTTTCTCTTCGCTTGCCGACAATGCGCTGCTGATTGCGGCCATCGCCCTATTGATCGAGCTTGCCGCTCCCGAATGGATGCGGCCATTGCTCAAGCTCTTTTTTACCGTGTCCTATGTTGTTCTCGCGCCTTTCGTTGGAGCCTTTGCGGACTCGCTGCCCAAGGGGCGAGTCATGTTCATCACCAACACCATCAAGGTGCTGGGTTGTGCCTTGCTCTTTTTTACGGTGCACCCCCTTCTGGCCTATGCGGTGGTGGGGTTGGGTGCCGCCGCCTACTCGCCAGCGAAGTACGGCATCCTGACGGAGCTACTTCCGCCCGAAAAACTTGTGGCGGCCAACGGCTGGATCGAGGGAACGACGGTGGGGTCCATCATTTTGGGAACCATGCTCGGAGGTGCGCTGATCAGCCCCGCGGTCAGTGGCTGGCTTCTTGGCATCGACCTGCCGGGCGTGGAGACCGGTATCGACAGCCCCGCGGAGAGCGCCATCGTGGTGATCTCCTTGGTCTACCTTATCGCAGCCGGGTTCAATATGCGCATTCCAGACACGGGTGCGCGCTACCCGAGGCAGCACACCAACCCCTTCAAGCTGATGCAGGACTTCTGGATCTGCCACCTCACACTTTGGCGGGACAAACTTGGTCAGATCTCGCTTGCCGTCACCACACTCTTTTGGGGTGCTGGGGCCACCCTACAGTTCATCGTTCTGCAGTGGGCCTCGGTTCAGCTGGAGATGCCACTGGACCGAGCAGCAATTTTGCAAGGCATCGTGGCCGTGGGTATTGCGGCGGGGGCCATTCTTGCGGCCCGTTGGATTCCTTTGAAATCGACACCCTCCGTGCTCAAGCTGGGGGTAGCCATGGGTCTGCTTGTGCCTCTGATGACCCTCGTCGACAGCCTCTACGCCTCCATTCCACTTCTGGTGATCATCGGCGGTTTGGCTGGCTTTTTCGTGGTGCCGATGAATGCACTGCTGCAGCACCGGGGCCATGTGCTTTTGTCGGCCGGTCACTCCATTGCGGTTCAGAACTTCAATGAAAATCTGAATGTCCTGGTGATGTTGGGGCTCTATGCACTGCTGATCAAGTTCGATCTGCATGTGAACTGGATCATCGTCTTATTCGGAGCCTTCGTTGCTGGAACCATGGCCCTGGTCATTCGGCGTTACCGTTTCAACAAAGCCCATCATGATCTTGATGCCTTGATTGGCATTGAGAAACACCCGCACGAGCAGATGCATCAGCCTCGCCGATGAACCAGCAAACCCCAGAGCTGACGTTTGGCCTTGGCCTCTGACTTTAGGCTCGCCACACCGCCGACCTGACTCATGAGTTTTACAAGCTCGTTCTCATCGATTGAAAGCTCCGATGAGCAGCCCGCCATTCGCTGCTGGATGGTCGCGATCATCATGCGTTCGTCCTCTGACAGAGCCCCATCATGAGTCGATTGCTGGAAAGATTCCTCTCGACGTCGCCACACAGGCGAGAGCTCGAGCACCACCATGGCTTCACGCGAAAGATTAGGCATGAGAACCCTGCCTGTCGGCTGAAGCCGACAAGTGTGTCGAAACTGGAGTGATCGATGGGGCGCCCAAGGGGAGTTGCATCACCATGGCGTCTTCACGCTTGGCCACTTGGGGCTCAGAGGGTTTGCCGAGCTCGCCAACAGAGTTCGGGTAGTAGTCCTTGCGAAGACCCATCTGAGCAAAACCAAAACGTTGATAGAGCGCAATGGCCGAACGGTTGCTGGGTCTCACCTCCAGCAGCACCTTCGTCATGCCCCGAGCTTTGGCCTGATCAAGAAAATATTTCATCATCGCGTTGCCAAGTCCACGGCCATGACGAGCTGGCGACAACGCAAGGTTCAAGAGATGGGCCTCATCGACCACGGCCATCCAGACAAGATAGCCAATCATCACACCCCGCTCCTTCAACACCCACATCTCATAGCCCGCGGCCATCGAGTCTTGAAAATTTCCAGAGCTCCAGGGAAAAGGATAAGCCTGCCGCTCAATCACCATGACGGACGCAAGGTCCCGGGCCGTCATGGGAGACCAGACGAGGTCGGGCGTGCTCTGTCGCTCGGCAATGGTCTGCGCCACTTTCTCTCGAACATAAAGCGGCACCAGTTGACGTGCAGCCACCCATTGATGACTTTGAGCGCAGCGCGGATCCATCGCCCATCTGGCCATCCAGGCGGCAAGGGGCAGGTCAGCCGCGACCGGGTCATTTAAAACAATGGCCTGGTCCTTCGGCATCTGATGCCAGCGTTCTTGCGCCATGACTTCGGGTTCACGAACCCATCGGCATTGAATGGTTTCATCATGATGCTCAAGCATGACGGCTGCGACGAACCGCTCACCAAGACGGGCGTCGAATGCAATCTCAAACTGCTGGTTGGGTTGTATGCCCTCTGCCCGATGCTGCTCGGCATGGATGTAGGCATGAAGTTCGAATCCATGGACAGGCAGGACCGGTAGGCCCGCACCAAGCGCCAAACCCTGAGCCAGGCCGCAGGCGATGCGAAGCCCGGTGAACGAGCCTGGGCCAACGCCAACAGCGAGTCCATCCAACTCACGCCAGGTTAGACCTTGCTCAGCAAGCAGGGCTCGCGCGAGAGGCAAAAGTGCGCTCGAATGGGATTGTCCCGAGTCGGTGACGGAATATCGAAGCACGGGTTCGGCCTGGTCTTTTGCGCGAATCAGGGCCACGGAACTGGAGTCGCCACCCGACTCCAAGGCCATCACGCAGCGCTTGGGACGTTTCAGATTCAAAGACTCAGCCCCGACGAACCAACATGGCAATGGCCTGAGCCGCAATTCCCTCGCCACGACCGGTGAAGCCAAGCTTTTCAGTCGTCTTACCCTTGATATTCACCTGAGCCTGAGGCAGGCCACAAGCTGTGGCGATGACCGAAACCATGGCTCCGGCAAAGGGGGAAATCTTGGGTGCCTGGGCAATGACGGTGGCATCAATCTGGGCAACCGCCCAACCATTTTCTGCCACCCGGCGAACGGCTTCCTCCAGCAACAATCGACTGTCAGCGCCGCGAAATTGCGCATCGGTGTCGGGAAAATGCCGGCCAATATCGCCCATGCCGGCCGCGCCCAAAATTGCATCCGTGATGGCATGAAGCAAAACGTCCGCGTCGGAGTGGCCGTCGAGCCCCAGATGGTAAGGAATAGTCACGCCACCGATCACCAGCGGGCGTCCTTCCACCAAGGCATGGACATCAAACCCCTGTCCAATTGCAAAAGGGGGATTCATCGGGGTCGTCTCGTGCTTCATGGCACTACCTTTCGTGAAGACGTTTTGATTCGATTCGCTTTGGTTCGATTCGCTTTGAATCAAGGCCTCCATCAGTTGAAAGTCATTCGGTTGCGTTAACTTCAGATTGAATCCATCGCCCTGCACAAGACGCACTCGGCCACCGGCTGCTTCAATCGCGCTGGCCTCATCGGTTGATTCTGAACACCGCGCATAGGCGAACAAGAGCTCATTGAGTTGGAAAGCCTGAGGCGTCTGGGCCGCCCACAGCGCTGAGCGATCCACCGTACCGCCGACATAAGGCAGCTCGGTCTGAACGACCGCGTGCTTCAATGTGTCGGACACCGGCGTTGCAAGAATCGCCCCACTGATGCCTGATGGACGACGCTCGGTGGATGCCCCCTCAGAGGATAATTCGCATAACACGCTCCAGAGCCGCAATAAGCTTTCAGCATCCAAACCCGGACGCGCCGCATCATGAACCAACACCCAGGGGTCCACTTCACCAGAGTTCTTGCCCAAAGTGTTCAAGACCTCCTGAAGCGCGTTGCAGCCCGCCATCACCGAGTCACGACGAGTGGCTCCGCCAATGGGCACGGCAATCACATGATCAAGCCCGTTCAGTTCCGTATCCAGGTCATGCTCCATCCAACCCGTGTCATCGGGACGAACAACCACCACAATCAGCGCAAGGGTATCGAGCGCAGCAAGCGCACGAATACTTCGACCGAGCATGGTTTGCCCAGCAAGCCGGTAGTATTGCTTGGGAAGCCCTAGCCCGCTTCGCGAGCCCTGGCCTGCCGCAGGAATCACCGCGACGGCTCGAGGTGACTTCTTATGCAGCTGTGAGGCAATTCGGCGAATTCCAGCCTCGCGGGATTCGGCAAGCCGGCTTTTGTTGTCCATAGAACCTACAATTTACCGTTTTTACCAAAGCTCTTCATGCCCAACGCTTTTCAGGTTCTCGGAAAAACACCGCCACCCGCCGGTCACACCCTGTCGATGGCTCGCCCCGCGGGAAGCGGCGACGCCTGGCTTCTGGCCAGCTGGGCCAGCGAACTTGCCCACCGCAACAGCCAGCAGGGGCATGTTGGCGGTGCTCGACTGGCCATCATTTGTGAATCGGCCCAAGATGCCCAAAGACTGTCCGAAGAGATCCCGTTTTTCAATCCACGGCTAAACGTACGCCTCTTTCCAGACTGGGAAACGCTGCCCTACGAGGCGTTTTCTCCCCACCAGGATCTGGTCTCCGAGAGACTTCTGGCGCTCTACGAAGCCTCCACGGGAAATCTTGATGTGATGGTGATGTCGGCATCAACCGCACTTCAACGAATTGCACCGCCATCGTTTCTGGCATCCCAGACCTTTTTTTTCCGAAAAGGCCAGACCATCGCCCCCGAGGCGTTTCGTGCGCAACTGGCCACCGCCGGTTACACGCCAGTATCCCAGGTGGTCTCACCCGGAGAATATGCCATTCGTGGCGGACTGATTGATCTTTTCCCAACCGGCAGTACGCTTCCTTATCGAATCGAACTTCTCGATGACGAGGTCGACACCATGCGCGTGTTTGACCCCGACAGCCAACGCACCATTCACCCGGTGGGTGAGATTCGTCTTCTTCCTGGGCGAGAGTTCCCAAGCGACGAGGCATCCGCCCAGCGGCTGCGTGCGCGATGGCGAGAGGTCTTTGAGGGAGACCCTTCACGATGCAGCTTGTACAAAGATGCCGGCAAGGGGCTTTTTGGCTCCGGCATCGAGTATTACCTGCCGCTGCTCTTTGATGAAACCGCCACAATTTTCGACTATCTACCCTCGGCCGACCCTGCCAGCGATGGATCAATCTTCGGTGCAATCGTCACCCTCGGCGAGGTGAATCAAGCCTTTGACGAATTTCTGAAAGACACCCAGAACCGATATCGTTTCCTGAAAGCCGATATCGAGCGGCCCGTGCTGCCGCCTGAATCCCTTTACCTCACTGCGGAGGAATTCTTCACCAGGGCCCGTCCACTTGCGCGGCTCAACCTCAATGTGGAAGTGCAGACCAGCCCAATCGCAGCGGCACCAGACATTGCGGTTGATCGAAAAGCATCCGACCCGGTCGCGAAACTCAGAGCATTGCAGGCGGATGTTTCAAAGGGCTCAAGCCCATCCGCGCAGGCAGGCCCCATGATGGTCATGACCGCCGAAAGCCCAGGGCGCCGAGAAACCCTGGCCCAATACCTGCACGAGCATGGCCTGGCGTATCGCATGAGCGACTCATTCGATGCGGCGCTAAACCCCAAAGAGGACGAGGGCCATCAACCGATTGCACTGGTGGTTGCACCCCTTCATGCGGGTTTTCAGCATCCCAACGGCGGCTTTATTGTTACTACCGAAGGCGAACTCTTCGCCCAGGTTGCAAGACGCCAGCGACGTGGACGAAAAGATGCGCCGACGAATATCGACTCGATTGTTCGCGACCTCTCAGAGCTCAAACCGGGAGATCCTGTTGTTCACATTCAACATGGCATTGGTCGATACCTTGGATTGGTCTACCTGGACATGGGTGACGGTGACACCGAATTTCTGCAGATTGAATACGCCGACAAAGCGTTCTTGTATGTGCCCGTGGCCCAGCTTCATGTCATTGGACGCTACAGCGGTGCAAACCCGGAAAACGCGCCGCTGCATGCCCTCGGGTCGGGCCAGTGGGACAAGGCGAAACGAAAGGCAGCGCTGAAGGCGCGGGATACGGCAGCGGAACTGCTGAATATTTATGCACGTCGTGCCGCCCGCGAAGGCCATGCCTTTCGCTTTGACCCTGAGGAATATGAACGCTTCGCCGATGGCTTTGGTTTCGAAGAAACCCCTGACCAGCTGGCTGCGATCCACGCAGTGGTTCAGGACATGGTGTCCGGAAAACCCATGGATCGCTTGGTCTGCGGTGATGTTGGCTTTGGAAAAACCGAGGTGGCCTTACGCGCCGCCTTCATGGCCGTGATGGACGGGAAACAAGTGGCCGTACTCACACCCACCACCCTCTTGGCCGAACAGCACCTTCAGACCTTCAAAGACCGCTTTGCGGACTGGCCCGTCCAGATTGCCGAGCTCTCTCGGTTTCGCAGCGGCAAGGAAATTCAAGCGGCCATCGCTGGACTGGCCGATGGAAAAGTGGACATTGCCATCGGCACGCACAAGCTTCTGTCCGCCGGCGTGAAGTTTGATCGGCTGGGTTTGGTGATCATCGACGAAGAGCACCGCTTCGGTGTACGTCAGAAAGAAGCTCTCAAAGCCTTGCGAAGCGAGGTGGATGTCTTGACGCTCACCGCGACGCCCATTCCCCGAACCCTGGCCATGAGCATGGAAGGCATCCGAGACTTTTCGGTGATTGCGACTGCACCCCAGAAGCGACTGGCCATCAAGACCTTCGTGCGCTCGGAAAATGACACTGTGGTTCGAGAAGCCTTGCTTCGCGAACTTAAGCGTGGGGGACAGTGTTATGTGCTGCACAACCAGGTCGAAACCATCAACAATCGCCGCGACGCCCTGGCCAAGCTTGTTCCAGAGGCGCGAATTGAAATTGCCCATGGACAGATGCACGAGCGTGATCTTGAGCGAGTGATGCGGGATTTTCATCAGCAGCGTATCAATGTGCTCTTGTGCACCACCATCATTGAAACAGGCATTGATGTGCCCACGGCGAACACCATCGTGATCTACCGCGCCGACCGCTTCGGCCTGGCCCAGCTTCATCAGCTTCGTGGCCGTGTGGGGCGATCGCACCACCAGGCCTATGCCTACCTGCTCACCCCAGGCGAAGGTGCAGTCACCAAGGACGCCGAAAAACGTCTGGAGGCCATCCAGGCCATGGAAGAGCTTGGTAGCGGATTCTTCCTGGCGATGCACGACCTTGAGATTCGTGGCGCCGGTGAGGTCTTGGGCGACAACCAGTCGGGGGATATCACCGAGGTGGGCTTTCAGATGTATTCCGACATGCTGACCGAGGCCGTGAATGCACTCAAGGCCGGTCGCGAGCCCGACCTTGAAGCACCGCTTGCCGCAGTGACCGAGATCAATCTCCATGCGCCAGCGCTCTTGCCCAACGACTACTGCGGCGACATCCATGAGCGACTCATGCTTTACAAAAAATTGGCGAATGCAAATTCCCTCGACCAGCTTGAGCTGCTGGAAGAAGAGCTCGTCGATCGTTTCGGAAGCCCCCCAGAGCCTGTCAGCACCTTGATCGAAACCCATCGACTTCGAATCTTTGCCAAGCCCTTGGGCGTTCTGAAGATTGACGCCTCGGAACAGGCGGTGGTCATCAGCTTCGGGCAGGAATCACGGGTCGACCCCGCCAAGGTCATCAAACTCATTCAGACGGATTCACGCTACCGACTCATCAGCAACGAAAAGCTGCGCTTCGAAATCAATATTCCTGAGATGGCACGCCGGGCGCGTACCATAAGGGAAACTCTGGCAGGCATTGCCCTGCCTGTGCCCGAAACCTTGAACGCTTCAACCACTTTGAAACCCAACCCATCATGAGCTTTCTCGTCATCTCACCGGCACTGACTGCCACCGACCGACGCGGACGGATTGCGCCGTCCACCCTTCATGCCCTTGACTCCGCGACCCAGCATGCCGAGCGTCGATCGCGCCCTTCCCATGCCATGGTCTGGAACCTTCATGGCATGGCGGCCAACGCACGAATCAAACTGGCCAGCTCGCTCATGCCCCTGGGCGAGACGCATCAGGTGGATGCTGCCCTCCTGGATCGCCCCTATCGATGGGCTGACTTTTCCGTGCTGGCCATGGATATGGATTCCACCGTCATCACCATTGAGTGCATCGACGAGATCGCCGACTTCTGTGGCAAGAAGCCTGAAGTTGCCGCCATCACCGAGGCGGCGATGCGCGGGGAAATCAAGGATTACGCAGAGAGCCTTCGGCGTCGAGTGGCCCTGCTTGCGGGACTCGATGAAGGTGTGCTGCAGGAGGTGATTCGCTGGCGTTTGAAATTCACGCCAGGGGTCAAGGAGCTCGTCGACACCGCCCACGCCCATGGTCTTCATACGCTCTTGGTCTCTGGGGGCTTCACCCAATTCACCGACTTCGTGTCACAGAAGATTGGCTTCAAACAGACGCGGTCCAACCAGCTGGAAATCATCAACGGTCGACTCACGGGCCGAGTGCTGGGCACGATTGTCGATGCCCGCGTGAAGCGTCAAACGGTGGCTTCCGCATGCAAGGCGCGCGGTGTCACCAGCCGTCAGGCCATCACGGTGGGCGACGGCGCCAACGATCTCGAGATGATGTTGGCCAGTGGGCTTTCCATCGCCCATCGGGCCAAGCCCGCTGTGGCGGCTCAGGCGATGCAGTCGATTCGCTTCGGGGGGCTGGACAATATTCTTGACTGGTTCGTCTAAGCAAAGCCATCCATCAGGTTCAACCTAAAAGGTTCGCCCTTCACCATGTCACCCAGCCTGTCGGTGGACGAAGCTCTACGGCGGATGCTCTCCAACATCCAACCCGTACACGATGAAGAGCAGGTTTCTCTTACCCACGCCCTGGGTCGAGTTCTTTCGAATGATGTTCGAAGTCCGGTCGACCTTCCCGCCCGAGCACGTTCGGCCATGGATGGATACGCTTTTCGGTTTCCCGAGGCCATTCAGAGCAATCTCAAACTGCGGGTGGTGGGTGAAGCTTACGCCGGTCAGTCGCTCAAGCGATTGAGCCAAGACGACGGTGCCGTCCGGATTTTTACCGGCGCGGACCTCCCGCCGAATGTCGATACCGTCATTCCTCAGGAAGAAGTGGTTCTGCTCGATGATGGTGGCTTCGTGCAGTTCAGTCTGGCATCACTCAGACCGCATTCCCATGTTCGCCAGGCGGGCGAAGACCTGAAACAGGGCGTCACGGTGATGACCCGTGGTCAGCGAATGGGCCCGCGACATCTCGCGCTGATGGCGGCGATCGGCTGCGCCAAGGTGAACGTATTCCGCCGCCCACGGGTGGCGCTGCTTTCAACGGGGAGCGAACTGGTCGAGGCGGGTCATCCAACCCATGCCCATCAGACTCAAGATGCCAACCGTCCAATGATCGCTGCGCTCTGCCAAGAGTTGTCCGTTGACGTGATGGATCTTGGCATTGTGGGCGATCAGCCCGACACCCTTCGCAAGACGCTGCGTGAAGTGGCCACTCAGTGCGATCTGGTGATCAGCTCAGGTGGGGTGAGCGTGGGCGAGGCGGATCACATGCGTTCGGTGGTCGAGGGTCTTGGGCAGATCGATTTCTGGCGCCTGGCCATTAAGCCCGGAAAGCCCCTTGCCATGGGGCAGCTGCGTCATCGATCCGATGATGACCCTGCCGGGTCATTACCCAGTCTTGATTCGATGAAAGCCACCACGCCCTTGATTGCACTGCCCGGGAATCCTGTTGCGGCACTTGTGACCTTTGAAGCGCTCGTGCACCCGTCGCTTCGACACCTGTCCGGTGAGATTCAGAACCCGGCCTGCCGACGAACGCTTCGCGCTCGGCTCACGCACCCCACGGATAAAGTCGTTGGCCGAACCGAATACCTGCGCGCAACACTTCAACGATCGACCGAGGGTGACTGGCAGGCCACGATCATGGCTTCACAAGGTGCGGCTAGTCTTGCATCACTGGGCAAGGCCGATGGCCTGGTGGTCTTAAATCACGGCTGTGGGCCCTTGCAGGCAAGCGACTGGGTGGATGTCTTGGTGTTCAGTGAATAAAACGCCGCCCAACACCGCCCACTAACGGGACATCCATCGACGCGAAGCGTAGGACAGAGCATCGACGATCACCACCAGGATGATCATCGCCATGAGCACCGTGCTGGTCTCTTGCATCTGAAAAAGACCCATGTGAAAGGCGAGCATCTGGCCAAGACCACCCCCGCCCACCACACCCAAGACCGCAGCCGCTCGGATGTTATTTTCCCAGCGATAAAGGCTGTAAGACATAAGCTGCGGCAACACAGTCGGCAGCGTTGCATACAGAAACACGCGCCCCTCAGGAACGCCCTGGGCACGAAGCGCGTCGGCGGCAAGCGTTGGTGCGTTCTCAATCGATTCGGAAAACAGCCGACCCAGCACACCCGTGGTGTGAAGCGCCAAAGCCAGCGTTCCCGCAAAGGGACCAAGGCCTGCCGAGATCAACAGCAAGGCAGCCCAAACCAGTTCAGGAATCGAACGCAAGCCGTTAAGCAGCAGCCGAGTCAGACCACGCCAACGCGCCCGATCTGCAGGATGTGATTTGCTGGCGGGAACCGCCAAGAGCAGGCCAAGAACAGCAGCAATGAGGGTGCCAATCGCCGACATGGCCAAGGTTTCAAGACTCGACCAGGCCGTCTTCGCAAGGAAGCCCGATTCCAGATTTGGGTTGGCGAGCTCACCAAGAAACTTGCCCATTCGCTGGGCGCTGTCCATCGAAAAAAGCCGACCCAGCTGAAGATCCAGCGACCAGAAACTAATCACGGTCAGGACCACAAGACCCAGGGTGACCCAGCAGACGGAGCAGTCCCAGCGCAGCCAGGGATTTGGGTTCGCGCGGTTCATTGCATGATCCTTCGAAGCCAGGCGCTCAGCGCATCAGCAAGGCCCACAAGCATCATGAACACCAAAAGCATGGTGGCCACTTCACCACCATTGAACATCCGCATCGAATTGTCCATCTGCTGGCCAAGACCACCGGCACCCACAAAGCCCAGGACGGCGGAAGAACGAATCGCACACTCCCATCGGTAGACCGTGTAGCTGGTGAGTTCGGTGGCATTTTGCGGCATCAGCCCATAGAAAAACGCCTGCAGCCGCCCCGAGCCATTGCGCAAGAGATTCGTGGTGGCATGGGCGTCACCGCTTTCCAGAATTTCGCTGTACACCTTGCCAAGCATGCCCGCATAGGTGAGCCCAATGGCAAGCACCCCTGCTGCAGGACCAAGCCCAACGACACGAACAAAGACCAAGGCCCAGATGAGTTCCGGAATGCTGCGCAGACCGATCAATAGCCATCGAACCAGCTGCCGAATGGCAAACGGAACCAGGTGCATTCGACCCGAGAGCGCCGAGACCGATAGCACTCGTGTGGCCACCAAGGTCAGGGGAATGGCCAGCAACAGAGCAAGAAAGGTTCCTGCGGTTGCAATCGCAATCGTTCGCCATGCCTCTTTGGCCACCATCAGCAGAAATTCGGGCTCGACCACCGGAGGGAAAAAATCACCCAAAAAACGAAGGCTGACTTTCAGATTGTTAGGCTCAAAGAAGATCCAAGGCTTAAATTCCGTGGCCACCAGAGCCGGCGCAATCAGCACCACAGCAACGGCCGCCCAAAAAACACGAGACGTCCATGCAGGGTCTCGAAGCCGAGGATGTTCCAGCATCAAGGACACGGGGCTAGCGACAGTGAATGATCTTGGCAGGCTCGGGCGAGGCCGGCGTGTCGATCACCGTTGGACGAATCTCCGCAAGCTCGTGTTCGAACTGGGCGTAGAGTTCGGCAAGTCTTGCGGGTGTGACATCGCGCCCCGGCAGGTCAAAGGCGACCCGTCCCTCACGAAGCCCAATCACACGTGGAAACCGCGAGGTGGCGACATCCACCTGGTGAAGCGTCGTAACCAGGGTCGCCTTCCTTTGCGTTGCCTGCGAGAGCAAGGAATCAATCGCAAGCCTGGCCCGGGTTGGATCCAAAGCCGAGAGAGGCTCGTCAATGAGCCAAAGCCTGGCCGGCGACATCAGCGCCCGGGCAAGCCCCACCCTTTGACGCTCCCCGCCCGAGAGACGGTCCACCCGATCCCAGAGTTTGTCGTCAAGGTCGAAGGCATGCAGAGCATCGGCAGCCTCCCGAATACGTCGCGGATAAATTAAGGACAAGAGGCTTTGCAAGAGGCTCATGCTGGGCAAGGCCCCTGCAATCAATGATGTCACCACTCGCTGCCTTGGCGGAAGCGGAGGCGTCTGCGGAGCATAAAACAGCTGGCCGCGCAGGGACTGAAGAGCCGAGCTTGAAATCTTCCAGATGGACTGTCCGTCCAACAAGACTTCGCCAGCCTTGGGCTTCAAGCTCGCCGCAAGAAGCTGAAGGAAGGTGGTCTTGCCCGCGCCCGAGGGGCCGATCACGGCAACATGCTCGCCCGAACGAATCGAAAGCGAAAGGTCAACCAAGGCCGAGGGGGCGTCCGGCTTTGCTGCCGGATGCCTGGCCTCGACCGAGTCCAACTGAAGCCGCATTACTTGATCAGGCCTGCACTTCGACCAGCGCGCTCAAGACCTTTGTAGTTCTCGGCCTTGGTTGGGATGTATCGAGTGGCCCGGTTCAGCGTAAGGATCTCCTTGCCTTCGGGGTCATTCAGACTTAAGGCAAGAAGCGCCTTCACGATTTTCTCACGGGTGGCCACTGGCATATCCGCATGGACCGACCAGTTGTAATTGAAAAAAGGTGGCGTGGTGTAGAAAACATCCAC
Organism: Burkholderiaceae bacterium; assembly: GCA_040400125.1. Lineage (GTDB taxonomy): Bacteria > Pseudomonadota > Gammaproteobacteria > Burkholderiales > Burkholderiaceae_A > Lacustribacter. The sequence continues at coordinate 682 of JBBAQV010000020.1, read as the reverse complement.
TTTGCTGGTATCCACTTTCTTCTCATTGACAAACTTTGTCCACACCGTAATGTCAAGCGCGGCCGCGTCCACCCGGCCACTCACCACGGAGGCGATCGTTGCGTCATGAGCGCCCGAGTAGGCAATTCGCGCGAAGTCTTTGTCGGGATCAAGACCTGCCTCAAGAATAAAGGTGCGCGGCATCAGATGCCCCGAGGTGCTCGATTGCGAACCAAAACTGACCTGCTTGCCCTTCAGATCTTTCAGGGTTTTGATGCCCGAATCTTTTTGGGTGATGAAGACCGAACGGAACTTGGTGTCCTCTTCCCGCTGAGCAATCGGAATAATTTTGCCGCCCGAACGAATCTGGGCCTGGACATGAGTGAAGCCACCAAACCAGACCAGATCCACCTGTTTGTTCACCAGCGCTTCCACGGCGGCGGGATAGTCATTCACCGGAACGAACTCCACCTTCATTCCGACAGTGCGTTCAAGATAACGAGTGAGCGGACCAAACTTACGAATCTGCTCGGTCGCGGCTTCTTCAGGGATCGTGGTCACCCGCAAGACCTGCTGTGCAGAAACCTGCGCAGCAACGGAAACAGCGGCAAGTGCCATGAGGGTTTTGGCAAAAATTCGGCGGGACATAAACGCTCCTTGTGATGTTGTCGGCCTTAGTATAGGGTGAACTGATTGGCCCACC
>JBBAQV010000019.1:8118-15782 GCA_040400125.1 Burkholderiaceae bacterium | reverse complement strand
AAGGCCGAAACGCCAATGCCATTCGCGAGAACCTGAAGCGGGTCAAGCTGCCGCCAGGATTCAAAATTGACCTTTTCGCCGTCGTCCCCGATGCGCGCCATATGGCCGTTGCCCCTTCCACCAACATGCTTTTTGTAGGCACCCGCAAGACCACCGTCTGGGCGGTAACCGATCGAAACAGCGACGGTGTTGCTGACGAGGTGAAATCCTTTGCGCCTTCACTGAAGTTCACCAATCCCAACGGCGTTTGCTGGACGAAGGATGGCTTTCTGATCGTTGCGGAACACAACCGGGTTTTGAACTTCCCTGCCGCCGAGTTCTTCTATGAAGGACCGGACGTTGCCGTGATTGAGGTGGTGGGCCAGGGCAAGCTGATTCCTGTCGAAGAGGAGTCCTACAACCACGGCGCGCGCACCTGCCGTGTTGGGCCTGATGGCAAGCTCTACATCACTCTGGGCCAGCCCTACAACGTTCAGCCTGCAGAGAAAGTGGATCTCTATGATCGAATTGGCATCGGCGGCATTGTTCGCATGAACGCCTTTGACGGCAGCCAGCGTGAGGTGTTTGCTCGTGGCCAGAGAAACTCCGTAGGCCAGGACTTCAATCCGAAAAACGGTCACCTCTGGTGGACCGACAACCAGGTGGATGGTCTGGGCGATGACATCCCGCCGGGCGAGCTGAATCGATCAACCAAGGCTGGTGAGCACTTTGGCTTTCCTTACTGGAATGGCAAGTACAAGGTTGCTGGGTCTCCCGCGGCTCCAGACCTGAAGGACATGAAAGAGCCACAAGGCGCGATCTTCCCCCAGGTTGAGTTCCCGGCCCACCAAGCTCAGCTTGGTATGGCCTTCTACACCGGTAAGAAATTCCCCGCGAAATATCAGGGTGGAATCTTCGTTGCCGCGCATGGGTCATGGAATCGCACCAAGCCCAGTGGTGCCGAAGTGCAGTTCGTTCCAGTCAATGCCGATGGTAGCGCCGGGAAAATGGAAGTCTTTGCCTCGGGCTTTCTTGACCCCGAGACGGGTCTTTACCGTGGCCGTCCAGTGGATGTGGCGGTCATGAAAGACGGCTCAATCCTAGTGTCGGATGACTTTGCTGGGGCCATCTATCGCATCAGCTATGAAGGCGAAGGCAAGTAAGTTGTCAACGGCTCGAATGCTCGAGCCTTAAGCCATCGTGCAAATAAGGGGGGCGGGTCTCGCCCCCCTCCATTTTTAAAGACCCAGCCCATGACATCACGCTTACTCAATCTCATCGGTTTTGTTTCGCTTTCTCTCGCCACATCGCTGGCTTTTGCGGGTGACCCGAAAGCCGGCCAGATCCGCGCCAACAGCTGTGTCGTGTGTCACGGCGCTCAGGGCATCTCCATCAATCCTGGCGCACCACACCTTGCGGGGCAGCCCATGATTTACATTGCCGAGCAGCTTCGCCACTACCGTGACGGATCAAGAAAGAACCCCGTCATGGGTGTCATTGCCAAGCCGCTGAGCGACCAAGAGATTCAGGATCTCGCCGCCTGGTATTCGTCCATCGAAATCCAGATCAAGCCATGAGAACAACCCCTTCCCTTTCAGTGGTGAGCCTCGCCGTCATCGCCTCGCTGCCGCTCATGGCGGGTGCTCAGACGCTCGACGACATGGTGATCTCGGCAAGCCGAATCGAACAACGAACCTTTGATGCTCCCGGGTCGATTCAATCAGTCGGCCAAGAACAGATTCAACAAAGCGGGCCGCAGATCAATCTGAGCGAATCGCTTGCCAGCATCCCCGGCATCAACATCGCGAATCGCAACAACTATTCTCAAGATCTTCAGGTGTCGATTCGTGGCTTCGGTTCACGAGCGCCGTTTGGGGTTCGCGGTGTCCGTCTTCTGATTGATGGCATCCCCCAGACCCTTCCCGACGGTCAGGGCCAGTCCTCGCAATTCGCATTGACCTCAGCGGGACGTATTGAAGTGCTCAAAGGCCCCATCTCGTCGCTTTATGGGAATGCCGCCGGTGGCGTGGTCCAGGTGTTCACGAGAGAGCCCGGTGATCGGCCTGAGCTCTCGCTGGGCGGTTATTACGGCTCAGACGGGCTTCACCGTTCAACGCTGCAGTACAGCGAGAAGCAAGGATCTTATGGAATGGTCGTTGACGTCTCAGAGATGGCGAGCGATGGGTTTCGTGACTACAGCGAGGCGAAACGTTCCCAGTTCAACGCGAAGCTCAACCTTGACCGACCCAGCGGGCGTACGTCATTCATTGCCAACATCGTGCGAAACGACTCTCAAGAGCCAGGGTCGCTCACACTCGCCGAGCTTGAATCGGATCGGACCCAGGCCGTCAGCGCGAATGTCATTCATCGCTATGGCAAAGAATTCACGCAGGCCATGCTGGGTGTGGTGTCTGATCATGCGGTCAACACCGACTTCAAGATTGGATGGCGGGCTTATTACGGTCTGCGCAAGCTTGATAACCCCTTGGCGCCAGACACATCATCCACGGGCTTTAGCGAAATTGATCGACGCTTTTATGGCGCTTCGGTCTCGGCCACCTTGCAAGCAACCCTTCTTGGCAAACCCATCATCAGCACCCTCGGGCTGGATCTTGATGGCGTGAAGGACGAGCGCACGGCACGACAAAATCTTGCGGGTAAGCCAGCCGGTCCTCTTGGGCGAGAGGAAGACAACCTCGCCAGCAACACGGACGCCTTCGTGCAGACCCAATGGTTTGTCAGTGAGCGTGCCACGCTGATGGCCGGTTTGCGTGCCAGCCGGGTCACCCTTGAGGTGGATGATCACTACCTTGACGACAACGTGGACGGCTCGGGTAAGCGTCGGTATTCAGGTGTTTCGCCCGTGCTTGGCCTCACCCTCCATGCATCGGACCGGCTCAATGTCTTTGCACAGGTTGGACGTGGCTTTGAAACGCCAACCATGAATGAGGTGCTCTACACACCCAACGGCACTCGCACGCCAAGCAATCGGTTCTATGGCGAGATCGACGCCGCGAAGAGCAAACAGGCTGAGCTTGGGCTGAAGTGGCGGCCGGCAATATCCACCAAGCTTGATGCGTCGGTCTTTCAAGCCAAGACGGACCGAGACATTGTTCCCTACTACCTGTCCACTTCGTCATCAGCCTGGCAGAATGCCAAGACGGCGCGTCGGGGCGCGGAGGTTTCCGTAGAACATCTCGCAGCGAAGACCGTCAGGCTCCGCGCCGCACTCACCTATGTTGACGCCCGATACGACGAAGAGATTCAAACGGTGCGTGCAACCACAACTTCGCTTGTGAATGTTGCCAAAGGAAACACCATGCCCGGTGTTCCTAAAACCCGCTATTTCTTTGAGGCTGCATGGCGGTCCGCCGGATGGCAAACCACGGGCAAGAGCTTCACTGAGGTGGCGATGGAGTGGATCGGTGCTGGATCCATGTGGGCGAACTCCGCGAACACGGCGTCCGTCGCTGGTTATGGCGTCACGAACCTTCGGATTGGCCAGCAGTGGCAGCATGGTGACCATCGCATCCAGCTCTCGGCCCGCGTGGACAACCTTGGTGACAAAGAATATGTCGGCTCCGTAGTATCAGACCAGGCGTTCCTGCGTTTTTACGAACCTGGGGCGCCACGAAACTGGCTGGTGGGGCTAAGTTACGCCTATCTGATGTAACAAAAAACCCGGCGATGCCGGGTTTTTTGTTGAAGCGGTTCCAAGAAAACGATCAGGCGATTTCCTCGTAGAGCGGCAGGGTGAGGAATTCCGCGAAATCTTCGCTCGTGGACATCTGCTCGAAGATCTCAGCGGCACGGTCGTAGGTCTTGGTGTCGGTGGTTCCAGAGGCCGATACCGACGCCTTCACCTTGGCGAGCTCTTCCGGCACCAGCTTGCGAACAAGCTCTGCGGTGACCTTTGTGCCGTCCTCAAGCTTGCCCTTGGGCGAGCGGATCCACTGCCAGACCTGAGACCGCGAGATCTCGGCGGTGGCTGCGTCTTCCATCAGGTTGTGAATGGGAACACAGCCATTTCCTGCAAGCCATGCGCCAAGGTAATGGATGCCCACGTTGATGTTCATCCGCAGACCTGCCTCGGTGATTGGGGCCTCGGGCTGGAAGTCCAGAAGATTGGCCGCCGTCACACTAACTTCGGGTTTCTGCTTGTCGATCTGGTTGGGGCGGTCGCCAAGAACGGCAACAAATTCCTTCATCGCCGGCTCAACCAGCCCGGGGTGGGCTACCCAGCCGCCGTCATAGCCGTCGGTTGCGTCGCGTTTTTTATCATTGATGATGCCCTGCATGGCGACCGCATTTTTCTCGGGATCGTTCTTGATGGGGATCAATGCGCTCATGCCACCGATGGCCGGCGCATTGTGCTTATGGCAGGTCTTCAGAAGAAGCAGCGCATAGGAACGCATAAAGGGTGCCGTCATCGTGACCTTGCTTCGGTCGGCAAGACAGAAGTTGCGGTCGACCTTAAACTTCTTAATGCAGGAGAAGATGTAATCCCAGCGGCCTGCATTCAAACCAGCACTGTGGTCGCGGAGCTCATAGAGAATCTCTTCCATTTCAAAGGCCGCAACAATAGTTTCAATCAACACGGTGGCCTTGATGGTGCCTTGGGGAATGCCAAGCTCGTTTTGAACCATCACGAAGATCTCATTCCAGAGACGCGCCTCCAGATGGCTTTCCATCTTGGGAAGATAAAAATAGGGGCCCGAGCCGCGAGCCAGAAGCTCTTTGGCGTTATGGAACATGTAAAGGGCAAGGTCAAAAATGCCGCCGGAGACCCGCTTGCCGTCCACGAGCACATGCTTTTCGTCCAGGTGCCAGCCACGGGGGCGAATCAGAAGCACCGCGACCTTGTCATTCAACTTGTAGTGTTTGCCGTTTTGCTCAAGTGAGATCGTGCGACGAATCGCATCCTTCATATTGATCTGGCCTTGAATCTGGTTGAACCAGTTGGGCGTATTGGAGTCTTCGAAGTCGGCCATAAAAGAATCCGCGCCAGAGTTCAGCGCATTAATGACCATCTTGCGATCCACGGGCCCGGTGATCTCCACGCGACGGCAGAGGAGATCTTTCGGCAATGGTGCGATGGTCCAGCTGCTCTCGCGAACCGAACGAGTTTCGGGCAGAAAGTCAGGGCGCTCACCGGCATCGAGTCGCTTTACCCTTTCGACACGCTTGGCCAGAAGCTCCTGACGACGTGATTCAAACGAGCGGTGAAGTTTCGCCACAAGGCTTAAGGCCTCGGGGGTAAGAATTTCGGCGAAGGCCGGGGTGATTTCGGCTTTGATTTCAACGCCGGCAGGTAAGGCAATACTCATGGACAACTCCTATTCATCATTAAGCCTGCCTCTGGGCAGGCAACAGTCATTCAAAATTCAATTCGGTTGCGATTTCTCGTTACACAACCAGTCGGACACCTCAGTTAAGGATGGCCCCATGCGATGGGGCAAGACCCCCAGATCTTCGAAAGGAAGGCCCTGCCGATTCACCCAGAAGGTTTGAAAACCAAACCAGGCGGCACCGCAGATGTCCCAACCGTTCGATGAGACAAACACCAACTCACTGGCTGAGCACCCGAAATAATCGGGGGCCAGCTGATAAACCGCGGGGTCAATCTTGTACTTCTGAACCGAGTGGGCTGACAGAATCGTGTCAAAACACCCCGTCATGCCGGCGCTCTCAACCGCCTTGGCAATCATTTCAGGATTCCCGTTGGAATGGATGGCCAAGGGATACCCCGATTCCTTAAGACGCTGTAGCGCCTTCAGGTTTTCTGGAAACGCCTTCAACACCGAATATTGATCAAGAAGGCTGTCTCGTTGTTCTGCATTCATGCCAAGACCCAAGGCCTTGGCACAATAGTCCAGGGCATCGATGGTGACCCCCCAGAACGATTTGTAATGCCCTGCCATCGACCGAAGCCGCGTGTACTCGACCTGCTTGTCTCGCCAGAACCGGGCGAGAGCATCGCCCTGACCGGGAAAGAGCCGCTCGGCCTGTTGGGCCACCGAATAGACGTCAAACAGTGTGCCGTAGGCGTCAAAACAAATGGCTCGGGCAGGTTTTGTCATGGTCAGACGCCCAATTATATTGGATAAGGCCCAGACTCACGCCCGACGGGTTTGAATCCCGCAGCCCATGGTAAGGTTCTGCCCTTATTCTGAAAGGCTTAGGGCCAAGACTCCGCCAACCCCATGTTCGCCTATCGCCACGCCTTCCACGCCGGCAACCATGCTGATGTTATGAAGCACATCACGCTGCTGGCCACACTCGAACTCATGCAGCGCAAAGACAACCCACTGCTTTGCATTGACACCCATGCCGGGGCTGGCCTTTATGCCCTGCAAAGCCCGCTGGTGCGAGACAAGGCGGAATGGCCAAGCGGCATCGGAAAGCTCTGGGATGCCGACGAGAGCACCATGCCCACTCTGGTTGCACGCTATCTTCAGGCCATCAGGCCATTCAATAAAAGTGGCCGACTGGCTCACTACCCGGGCTCGCCACTGCTCATCCAGGAGATGCTGCGCGCTGACGACCGTCTTCGCGCATTTGAGATGCACCCTTCCGACATCGGGCCTCTGCAGAATTGCCTGAAGGGCCTGCCTCGCCAGGTGAAGGCCGAACGCAAAGATGGCTTTCAACAGCTGCGAGCGCTTCTTCCGCCACCATCACGACGCGGACTGATTCTTATGGACCCACCCTATGAAATGCGAGACGACTATCGCCATGTCATCAGCGCACTTCGCGAAGGGCTGAGCCGTTTTTCAACGGGTGTCTACCTGCTCTGGTATCCCAAGATTGGGCGTTTCCAGGTGGATCGACTGCTCCGACAGATTGGAAGTCTTGGCATTCAAGAGGTCTTGCATGCAACCCTGACTGTGCGCGGGCCACTGAAAGACGGCCTGGGCCTGCAGGGAAGCGGCATGGTGGTGATTAACCCGCCGTTTGGTCTTCGTGATGCGCTGAGCGAATCCTTCGCCTATCTGGCGAAGACCTTGGGTCAAGACGCACGCGCCGGCTTTAAGGTGATGCAGGGTGAATCGCCCGCGGAAATAAAAACGGCGCTTGGCATTCAAAGCCCAAGCGCCGTGGTCTCCCCCACCGCAAAAACCTAATTCACGATCGCTTTCGCGATCTGCGGCAAGACACCTGCCTGCTTACGCCACCTTCTTTTGATCCGAGTGGCTGTCAAAAAACTGCTCGTCTTCGGTTGAACCCTTGAGCGCTGCGGTGGATGCATCGCGCTCGATGGTGGTGGTCACCGCGTCGAAGTAACCGGTGCCAACTTCGCGCTGGTGCTTCACCGCGGTGAAGCCCTTTTCGGCCGCTGCGAACTCGGCCTGCTGAAGCTCAACGAAGGCGCTCATGTTGTCACGCGCGTAGCCGTAGGCCAGGTTGAACATGGAGTAGTTCAGGCTGTGGAATCCGGCCAGGGTGATGAACTGGAACTTGTAGCCCATGGCACCGAGCTCGCGCTGGAACTTGGCGATGGTGGCGTCGTCGAGATTCTTTTTCCAGTTAAACGATGGCGAGCAGTTGTAGGACAAAAGCTTGCCGGGGAACTGCTTGTGAATTGCCTCAGCAAACGCCTTGGCAAAGGCAAGGTCAGGCTTGCCGGTTTCACACCAGATCATGTCCGCGTAAGGCGCATAGGCCAGTCCGCGGGAGATTGCCTG
>JBBAQV010000019.1:0-8018 GCA_040400125.1 Burkholderiaceae bacterium | reverse complement strand
GCCAGCTGATCTTCAAAGTGAACGCCGGATGCGCCAGCGTTGATCATGGACTTCATCAGTTCAAAGGCATTCAGCACGCCACCAAAGCCCGCCTCAGCGTCCGCCACGATGGGCAAGAAATAGTCAACATAGCCGGGGTCACCAGGGTTGAGACCTTCCATCCACTGAATCTGGTCGGCACGGGTGAGTGTGTTGTTAATGCGGTTCACAACCTGGGGAACCGAATTGGCGGGATAAAGGGACTGGTCGGGGTACATCTCTCCGGCGAGGTTCGCATCACCCGCCACCTGCCAGCCCGAGAGATAAACAGCCTTCAGCCCAGCCTTCGCCTGCTGAAGCGCTTGATTGCCCGTCAGTGCGCCGAGGCTATTGACGAAGGGCTCGTTGTTGACCAGGTTCCAGAGTTTCTCTGCGCCGCGCTTGGCAAGCGTGTGTTCGGGCTGCAGCGAGCCGCGAAGACGGACCACATCAGCCGCGGTGTATCCGCGCTTGATGCCGCGCCAGCGGGGGTTTTCTGACCAATCTTTTTGAAGTTTCTGTGCTTCGATTTCACGCGTTGACATCATGGTTCTCCCTAGGAAATTGGTGTTCCTATCCTAGGGAAAACTGCTGCTGCGCAATACTTTTTTTTACAGATTTATGAAATTAAAAATCTTAATAAAATCAGTTAGTTAAAACAATTTTTCATAATGTAAAACCAGATTTGACGCCCTGAAAAGGAATATTGATGCAATGCGTCATGAATTTATCGCATTATGAAAACCAAATTTCGTATTAAGGAATCAGCTGGCATCACGCAGTGTGCGCCAGGCCGGCGCCTGAAGAACAGACCGAAGCGCGAACCAGCCCGCCACCAGGGAAACTGAGGCGCCCACCAAAGAACCCATCAGCAGGACCGACCAACGAACGTCCAGCGAGAGCGAAAAGATTTGCTCGGCAAGGACGTGGCCGATTGCGAGTGCTGCCGCGGAGGCCAAAAACCCTGCCACCGCGCCCACCAGAATAAGTTCGATCGCCTGGGCCACGGCAAGCTGACGACGGCTTGCACCCAGCGCGCGAAAGACCGCTGCCTCACGCAGCCGGGAATCTTTCGTTGAAAGCAATGCCGCCCAAAGCACCAGCACGCCACTGACCAGCGCAAAACCGAAGAGCAGCTGAACGGCGGAAATCACCTGGCTAAGAATGCGCTGTAGCTGATTCACGAGCGCGGAGAGGTCGAACACGGTCAGCCCTGGAAATTGACTCAGCAGCTGTTTGGTGAGATCCACCTTCGGCATGCCTTGATCGTCGGCCGGAACATGCACGGAGGTGATCCAGCTCTGAGGCGCGTCGGCCAGCGCCGCCGGTGTCAGGATCATGAAGAAATTAACCTGCATGGAATCCCAGCGCAACGCCCGGAAGTTCTGCACCATCGCCTCAACCGGCTCGCCGGCGATGTCAAAGGTAAGACGGTCGTTCAAACGGATGCCAAGGGTCTGCGCGATGCCAAGTTCAACCGAAACCTGTTTGAGGTCTGGGTCCATGGGGGTTCCCGAAACAAGGCGGTTGTAGGCAGGAATGGTGTCGCTGTAGGTGAGGTTGAATTCACGATCGAGAAGCCGCTGGGCACGATCGCTCTCGTATTTGGAAAGATCAATGGCTTCATCGTTGATGGCCACCAGGCGGCCGCGAATCATTGGAAAGATGACGGGCGAACCAAGACCTGATTCGCGAATGGTGTCGGCGACTCCAAATCGCTGATCACTTTGAATATTAAGAACAAAACGATTGGGGGCGTCGGGCGGCGTTGAGAGCTTCCACGCCTTGACAAGGTCAGCCTGAACCGTGGTGAGCAGAAAGAGTGCCGTCAGTGCCATGGCCACGCCCTGAATCTGCAGGGCCAACACCCCACCCCGTCGCTTCAGGCTTCGACTGGTGCTGTTCCAAGCCCAGCGCAAAACGCCCCAGCTGGACTGTGTGGACGCCACGGATCCGGTCGAGGGCAAGAGCCGAAAGACCAGCCATGACAGCACCGCAAACACCAGGGCGGCAATTCCAAAGCCGCCTGCAGTAATGAGCGAAAGCTGTGCGTTGCCCGTGCCAAGCCAAAGCAAAAGCCAAACGGCCACCAACATCAAGCCCGCCCAGAGGCGGCCTGACACCGAGCTCACACCCGTGTCCTGTCGCAGCACGCGCACCGCAGGAACACGCTTGAGCGCAAACAGCGGCGGCACTGCAAAGCCCAACACCATGGCCATGGCCACACCCGAAGCCTGCAGCAGAGGCAGCCAGGACACCGCCGCCAACGGAAGCGCAAGATACTTTGAGGCCAGCGCAGCGAGCGACAGCTGCACCAGCCAGCCCAGCGCAAGCCCGATCAGAATCGATGCCACGGTGGCCATAGCAAGCTCAAGTACCCACCACTGAATGAGGCGTGCCTGAGTGGTGCCAAGAGATTTCAAGACTGCACAGGTCTGAAGATGACGGGCAACAAATCGTTGACTTGCCAGAGCCACAGCAGCGGCGGCAGTGAGCGATGCCAGCATGCCCGTGAGCGACAAAAAGGCGTAGGCGCGCTCCAACGCATTCGAGAGTTCAGGGCGCGCGTTGTCGATGGTCTGAACACGCTGACCTCGATCAAGCGTGGGTGTGATGGCCTGGGTGAAGGCATTGATCTTGGCGGAAGGTTCACCCACCGGCGTAGCCAGCCAGAGTCGATAACTGATTCGGCTTCCCGGCTGAACCAGTTCAGTTTCGGCAAGACGCTCGTGACGAATCATCACCCTTGGCGAGAGATTCACGAAGTTCATTCCGCGATCGGGCTCTTGAATGATCAAACCCGCGACACGAAACTGAACGGCGCCAATGCGAAGTGGGTCACCGATATTCAGATTCAGTGAGGCAGCCAGCGCTGGGTCAACCCAGGCCTCATCAAGACCAAGCGCAGGATTACGAACTCGACGAGTGGCCGTTTGGATTTCGATGGCCCCGCGCAAGGGATAACCTTCGGTGACGGTCTTCACCGCCGACAACACACTCTGAGCCGCGCTGCCCTCGCCCACCTGGGCCATGCTGGGAAACTGGCTTCCCAGCACCAGCCGAAGGTTACGCTGGGTGGCCTGTTCCACCCACTCACTGGGGGTGACCCGATCCGAGATCATGACGAGATCTGCAGCAAGCGTGGCTTGTGCGTCGGTGGCAAGGGCCTGGCGCACCCGATCCGCAAGCAGACCCACGGCGCTGACTGCTGTGACAGAAATAACAAGAGCAAGACAGAGCAGTGTTGCACCACCTTGCCGCAGATCACGCCATGTCAAAAACCAAGCTAGCTGCATCGAAGCGCCTCAACAATTCCAATTCGGGAAGCACGAACGGCAGGAATCATTCCACCTGCAACGCCCATGGCGACAGAGAACACCATCGAACCGATGGCAATGCCCATTGAGAGTTCAAATCCGAACGCAAGTTCAGAAAAGCTTTGAAAATTCGTGGTTGAAAACTCAACCCACTGCATTCCTGAGGCCAACAAGAGCCCGACCAGGCCGCCCACCAAGGCTAACGCGACAGCCTCCGCAAGAAAGGCAAGCAAAATGGATTGGCGCTGAAACCCGAGGGCACGCAGGGTTCCAATTTCTCGGGTTCGCGACGCCACCGCCGCCTGCATGGTGATGGTGGCGCCAATGATGGCGCCAATTGAAAAAATACCAGCCAAGGTCAGGCCAAGAATTTGAATGAAGCGTGAAAGCCCCGCCGACTGCTCGGCGTAATAGTCGGCCTCGCGCTTGGCCGCCAAGGTAATTCGGGGGTCATTGTTCAGGCGTTCAACCAGAGAATCGTATTGCTGCGGATCAGTCAGCCGCACCACAATGGATGAGTAAGCGTTACGCCGAAACGCCTGCATTAGCGAATTCACATCGCCCCAGATCTCTGAGTCAAAGCCGCTTCGCGCGCCATCCATGACTCCCACGACAATCCAGTCCCGCCCCCCAAACGACAGCGATTCGCCAATTTCCACGCCAGAGAACTGCGCCCTCACACTTCGGCCAACCACGATCTCGTTGGAGCCCTCACGAAACATACGGCCCTCGATCAGGCTCACCTTGCGGCGTAAGGCTACGCCGGTGGGCTCCATGCCCCGAATCATGGCGTTGGATATTTTGCCGTTTTGCTTTTTAGGCAGACTGATCAGCATCACAATCTCACGCGATGCCAGCGGCTCGCCAATCACCGCCACCTCGGGAAGTGCAGCGACCACCGCCGCCTGGGAACGCTCCAGGGCGCTCTGAACTTCGGTGGTGGAACCCTTCCGGGTCACGATCACATTGTCGGGCTCACCCGTGGCCACGAGGGTGCGCTTCAGCCCCGCATCAAGCATGAGCGAGGTGGCAAACACAAACACCACAAGCGCCATACCACCGGCCGTGAGCATGGTGGTGACACGACGAACCCAGAGGTTGCGTACGCTGTAGTGAAGAGGAATGGACGCGGATTTAAATTGCACGCAGGCCTTCCACGATTCTGATTTGGGACGAGCGCCAAGCGGGTACTGCTGCCGCCAGAAGGCCCACAGCGGCGGCAAGAATCATCTGCATCACGCTGGTGCTCTGGGCAACCTCAAAGACGGGAAAGATGGTTCCCATGGCCGACCCAAAAATGTCCGCAACCGGAAGGGTTAAAAGCATGCCGCCGATGCCACCAATCAGCGCAAGAATCAGCGACTCACCCACCACCAGCATGGCCACAAACGATGGCGAAAAACCCAGGGCTTTGAGGGTGGCGTATTCACCAATGCGCTCGCGGGCGGTCATGGACATGGTGTTGGCCATCACGGCCATGATGATGAGGATCACCACATACGACACAATCTGAATGGCCACCACAATGGCTTCGGTCATCGCCACAAAACCCAGCTGAAAAGCTTTCTCGGTTTCGGTGAGGGTCTCAAAGGAAGAATTCCTAAAGAGCGCGTCAATCTGCAGGCTGATCTCGGCCGCACGTGCCGGCTCACCAATTTCAACAATGAACACACCGGTGGAGTTCGGCGACCGCGGCAAAGCCCGACGCTTGGCCTCCTCGTTGAGGTAATCCCAGTGAAAGAACATCTGGGCGGTGTCCGTGGAAACCTGACGGCCATCATAGATGCCCGCCACCAGAAATTCCCAGTCGCCCGGGTAGATGGTGCCCTTGATGGTGATGTTGTCGCCCACCTGAATGCCATAGGTGTTGGCGATCTTTCGGCCGACCACGGTCGCACGCCGATCCTTGAAGAAGCGGTCACGCTCGGCGTCGGTAAGAAGATATTCTGGGTAGGCCCGCAGATAGGTCTCCGGCTGGATCGCAAACTGAGGAAAAAAATTCTTCGGTTCTTTGTAAATGCCGCCAAACCAATTGGCCCAGGACAAACCCGTCACGCCGTCCACCTGCTTAATTCGTTCGGCATGCGATACCGGCAAAGGAAACACCAGCGAGATCGAATTGCGAGTGATCAGCCGTGCGTTGGAAGCACCCTCGGCCCCGGCATACCAGGCACTCACCACCGTAGACAACAAACCAAAGGCCAGTGTCGCCACCATGAGCCCCACCAGGGTAAGAATCGCCCGGGCCCTATGGCGCCAGACATTTCGAAACATCAGATTCGCAATGATCACGGTGCGGACTCGAGCTGACCTTTTTCCAGATGCACGACAGCGCGCGCGTATTCGGCGGCTTTGGGGTCATGGGTGACCATGAGGATGGTTTTTTTGGTCTCGCGGTTGAGTTTCTGAAGCATGGTCAGGATGTCTTCCGCGGACTGCCGATCCAGATCGCCCGTGGGTTCGTCAGCCACGATCAGATCGGGGTTGGTGATCAGGGCGCGGGCAATGGCCACGCGTTGCTGCTGACCGCCCGAGAGTTCGTTGGGCGTATGGTCCATTCGATCGGCAAGATTGACCATCGACAATGCCTGGGTCACGCGTTCTTTTTTCTCGCTCTCGGACACCTGGGTGAGCTGAAGTGGCAGTGCCACATTCTCAAAGGCCGTCAACACGGGAATGAGGTTGTAGAACTGGAAAATGAACCCGACATGTTCGGCGCGCCAGCGCGCAAGATTCGATTCCGAAAGCTTCGCGATGTCCTGGCCGTCGATCAGGATTTCGCCGGAATCAGGCCGATCAATGCCCGCAATTAAATTCAACAGGGTGCTCTTGCCCGATCCTGATGGCCCCATGAGCGCCAAGAAATCTCCGCTGGCGATGGTCAGGCTGAGATCTTGAAGAACAGGCACCGTCTGGCCGCCACGCCGATAGCCCTTCGTCAGGTGCCGAAGTTCGATCATGGATTCTGGATCTTGACTCGCTGACCGTCGGCCAGATCGCCTGGTCGAATGACCACACGCTGGCCTGGGGAGAGTTGGCTTACTGGGACGAGATCCGTTTTCATGGCCTCGGCCGTGATGGTGAGTTTCACCTCACGGACGCGGTCAGCGTCCAGCACATAGACGAAAAGGCCATCGTCTTTGACGCGAATCGCCTGCCGATTCACGGCAACGATGGGCTTGCGCTCGGCATCCGACAGCTGTCGCTCAAGAAAGACCACCTTGGCTGACATGTCAGGAAGAACACGGCTGTCGATCGAATCAAACTTAATCTTCACAAGCCGCGTGGCTTTGGATCGATCAATCGTTGGCACCATTCGAATGACGGTGCCGGCAAAGCGTTCGCCTGGAAATGCGTCTAGGCCAATTTCGGCGGGCTGGCCAATGGACAGCTTGCCCAGGTTCGATTCCGAAACATCCGTCTCCACCTCCAGGGTCGACATGTCGGCGATGGTCACCACCGCACCTTTGGAATCGATCGCCGAAGAAAACGGCGTGATGTTGTCGCCCACATTGGCGTTCTTCGTCAGTACAACCCCGTTAAACGGGGCGCGGATCTCGGTTTGTGCAAGGTTCGCCTCGGCAATCCGTTGATTGGCCAGCGATGCCTCGAGTGAGGCCTTGGCTTTGTTGAGCCGAGCTACCGTGGTGTCATGGGATGAGGCCGAAATGAATTTCTGGGCAAGAAGCTGCTGGCTTCGGTTGAAGTTCTGTTGGGCCTCGGCGAGTTCAGCCCGGGCAATGCCCACCTGCGCCTTGGCCTGCTCAAGCTGAGCCAGCGTGTCGCGGCTTTCCAGCCGCGCAATGAGCTCGCCCGCCCGCACCACCGAGCCCTCGGCCACGCCGAGCCACTCCAACCGGCCGGTGGCCTTCGAGGCCAGTGCCGCTTTCCGCTGCGCCACCACGTAACCCGTGGAATTCAACACCGACACCGTTTGCGACGGATAGGCCTGAACGACGGGTGTGGTCTGGACCTCGGGGGCGGAGCCCTGCCAGAGATAGACGCCCACCAGGCCCAGAACGATGGCCAAGACCGCCCATTTCCAGAACCGGAAAACCCCTGATAACGCGTTTGAAAGCATGTTGTTAGATTGGTAGGTGAAACATTGATCTTACGGGGAAACCCCCCTGCCCACCAATGAACCCACAATGGAGCAAACAGCATGAGTAAATCCTGGACGACCGTGCAACGGCCTGACGGCCAGAGCTTTGATGCTTACCTCAGCCTTCCCCCAACAGGTAAAGGCCCTGGCCTGGTTTTGATCCAAGAAATCTTCGGCGTGAACGAACACATTCGAGCGGTGGCCGATCAGTACGCCGCCGACGGCTACTGCGTGCTTGCCCCCGATATTTTCTGGCGCGACATTCGACGTGTGGAATTGGACTACAACCAGACCGGGTTCGATCAGGGCCTGGCTCTGATGGGCAAGATGCCGGTTGACGACATTGCCATCGACCTTAAAGCCTGTGTGGACACTCTTCGAAGCCACCCTAACAGCACAAAAAAAGTGGGGTCACTCGGGTTTTGTATGGGCGGGCTTCTAAGCTTTGTGGGGGCAGCCCATGCTGGCGTGGACACCGCGGTCTGCTATTACGGCGGGGGCATTCATCAGAACCTGCACCGTGCAGCTTCCATCAAGTGCCCAGTGCTTTTTCACTTTGCAGAAAAAGATGCCTACATCCC
>JBBAQV010000018.1:0-16624 GCA_040400125.1 Burkholderiaceae bacterium | reverse complement strand
TGGCCCGCCTTCCTGAAACGGGGCCCCGTCCTGCCCTGATCGTTGACTCGCCCCTAGCCGCCCAGGCACTCGGAAAAGCCTTTGCCCGAAACGGCTGGCCGGGTCGTGATCAAGGAGCGCCCATGCCCTGGCTTGGAACCCTGGAGGACGCCCTGCTTCGATTCAAGCGTACCGCAGAGGACCTTGCCGAAGTCGCGCCGATGCGCCCAAGAGAGAGTCGAGTGGTTCAGCTGGCCCAGCAGCTTTTGGATGTCCGCGGCATCGCCGAATCTCTCGGGGGGTCGTCCAAGGCCGCATTGGAACTCGCAGGTCATTGGGTCGATATTTTTGAGGGATGGGAGTGGCTCGGGGAAGCGGCATTCGATGTCTTACAGGCTTGGGCTGCTCGAGAGGACATGGCTACGCTTGAAGTCTTGCACCGGGCCAATCGCATTTCATCGGACCCGCCCGAATGGGTGCGTCAGATTCACGCCCATCACCCCGAGTGGGTCCGTCAAATGCGTAGTCGACAGACGGCGGGATTTGAAGGTGCGGTCTGGTTCTGCTCAGGAAAAACGCCATCGCCCATGGAACTGGCGAAGGCAAAAGCGATCTGGGGTGTGAATGATTCGTCGATTCGAATCTGGGTTTTCGAGCCGGAGCTTTTGCAGAACGCGGAGCAGAGCCTGGGGCAGAGTCCGTCAAACGACACACGCTCACTCATGCCTCCGCGGCACCTCATTCAATCAAGATCGCTCGAAGAAACGGCCTTGGCCTGCACACAGCAGCTCATGGCCTGGCGATCTTCGGGTTTGACGGCCATCGGCCTTGTGGCCCTGGACCGCCGGGCTTTGCGGCGCGTAAGAGCCCTTCTTGAGCGGGCGGGCGAGTCGCTGAGCGATAGCCATGGCTGGGCACTGGACACCACGGTGGTGGCCACGGCGGTCATGGGTCTGAATGACCTTCTCATGGGGCGCGCCACCACCCAGAGTGTCCTGGAGTGGATGCATTGTCCGTTTGTCAAAGAGGCACTGGAAAACCACTGTGACTTCGGCCCCGCCGAGCGAGAGCGAGCTGATCGCGCCATTCGCGCTTTTGGTCGTGTGGTGTCGATCGATCTTCATACCCTTATCGATCAGCATCTCCTTCCTCATCAATGGGTTTCGAAGGATCCGACTCAGCCCAGCAAGAAGACATTCGGCTCATCGCGCAGAAGCCTTCGTGAATGGCTCGTGCAGCTTCTCGATGCCATCGAAAGCCTTGGTCTGGAGGAGGCTCTCGCCCTTGATACGGCCGGGCAATCCATTCTGGCGATGTTGCAAGAATTTGCGGCCAAAGCGCAGGCGGATGCATCACCCATCTCGGCAGCCTTATGGCAGTCGATGCTCGCTCGGGAACTTTCCAGGGCTCGTTACGCCGAGACCTCATCGGAGTCGGCCATTCGGGTGATGTCGATGGCTTCAATTCTCTGGTGCCCACCCCAGGCGGTCATGATTCTCGGCGCCGATCATCAACAGCTTCCCGAACGCCCCGCCACACAATTTTTTGAGCCTGCCCATCTTGCCGAGATGGGCCTGCAAAACCCACCGGAACGTCTTGAGGCCGAGGCCTTTGCGCAGTTCGCCTCCGTGTGGTTTCAACCCGTTCCGATGACGCTGATCTCTCAGAGTGAGACACCTGAGAACTCGGCTGAATTTTCCAATTGGGTCAGGCTGCTGTCCATGCATTCGAATTCACCGGTGCTTCAGTCAGAAGCGTCTACGCACCTGACAAACCAGTCACTGAATCTGGCGTTGGAACCTCAGGCGCATGGGGATCCGGCACCCCGCTGGCATCAATCCTTGCCCCCCAAGTTGTCGGTGTCCGCGGCGCAGGCGCTGTTCAATTGCGAATATCAATTTTTTGCGCGAAGCCTGCTTGCCCTTGGGGGCCCCGATGACCTTCTCGACGACTCACCGCCCACCGATCTCGGCTCCTTGATTCACCTGGTGCTCTCAGAAGTGACCGCCTCTTCAAGAACAGAATCCGAGTGGGTCGAATGGCTGAACCGAGCCATTGATGCTCGTCTTGGCGCACCGTTTTTTAACAACCATTCACCTGAATCCTTGCGTGCCGACTTACCCGAAGCCTCTCGTCAGAAATTGAAAACCGAGGCGCGGGCCCTGGTGCCGCATCTTGCACGTTGGCTTTCACAGCGCCCCGCCATGCTGGGGCTTAAGACCGAGGAGCCGGTGAGGCGTCAAATTTTAACGACCCCACCCTGTGAGCTGATGGGTCGAATCGATCGATGGGAAATTCATTCGCAAGACTTGGGTGACGCAAAGGGTTCAGGCCAAGTCCATCGGCTCATTGACTTCAAAACCTCTGACCCGTCGGCTCTTAAAGCCCGCGTCAAGCCCGGTGATCGCGATGTTCAGCTTGCGCTTTACGCCTGGCTGATTGGACCCAATCAGGTCGCTGAAGATGCCGCCTATGTCAGCCTTCGTCACGATGGCGTGCACGAGCTAAGCCTTGCTGCAGTGACAGGCCAGCCGCTGCCTGATCTGGTCAGTGCCACCCTAGATCGTCTTGAAACCCAGCTTCAGTCGATTGCCGATGGGCGTCCAATCGCGCGCACGGGTCTGTTGAATGACCCGAAGGTCTGCGAGTTTTGCAATTATCGCGGCGTCTGTCGTCGTGATGATGAGCCTGCTCCCCAGACACCTGAGTCGATCTCCCAGCAAGATTCCCAGCCGTTACCGAGGAGTGCCTCATGAGTCTCTCGGTTCATGAAGCCTTGGACACCTCGTCTCATGTTGTGGTCGAGGCCTGCGCAGGCAGCGGAAAGACCTGGCTGCTGTCGTCTCGAATTGCCCGCGCACTGGTGGAGGGTGTGCCGCCAAGATCGATTCTTGCCCTCACCTTCACCAATAAGGCTGCAGCCGAAATGAGATCCAGGGTGGTGGATCATCTGAAGGAACTGGCCAGCGCCTCACCTCAAGAACTTGAAGACAAGCTCAAAGAGTGGGGGTTGACGGGAGACGCGCTCATTCAAGCCCGTGATCGGGCACCCAGGGTCTTTGCTGAGTTTCTTCGCGACCCGCAGCCGCCTACTATCTCCACCTTCCACAGCTGGTATGTCCAACTCATGGCCATGGCGCCCGTCTCACTGGCGGGGTGGGCCACCATGTCGTTGTCGCGTCAGGCGTGGATGCTCATGCGTCAGGCCTGGCAGCTGTTTTTTACTCAAGAGGCCGCCAAGCTTCCCTATGCCGATCTTGTAACCCTTCTTGGCAGTCACAACCTGCGTCTTGCCATGGAGGCCTGGGTTCGTGCGCGCGTTGAATGGCATGCCTGTGGTGACATGGTGGCACGGTCAGAAAACCCCACGGTGCTGAGTGAAGCGATTCGCGCCAACGAACTGGATCTTCATGGTTTCTTTGAAGATCATGCTCAGCCCATTGCACTGCTGGCGAAGGCCTATGAGGGTGTTGATCGGCGTGAGGCGTTTTATGAAGCGCTCTCAGGCATTCAGGCTGGCGAGCCTGCCTCCGAAGTGTGGTCGCGCCTGAATGGCGCACTGCTGACTGAACTCGATCTCAACGTTGCCTTGGCGCAAAGCCCACCCCGACGCTTTGCGCTGAAGTGGGGCGACAAAAAATTTGTTCGGGTCGCAGACCGAGAGCGTTGGGGAAGTCGGGCGCAAGAGATTGAACAGACCTTGCAGGATTTCGCTCAGGCGGTGATTCGTCAGCGCGATCTGAACGAACAACGCCTTTTTGAGGCAAGACGCGACGCGGTCTGGCAATGTTCGGAAGCGCTTGAGCGCTGCCTGAATCAGGTGATGTCTCGCGGCCATGAGATCGACTTCACTGGGCTTGAGCTTTCGGCGTCGCGGCTGCTTCGCGGCCAGGCCGCCGCTGGTTTTCATGCTCGATTGGATCAGCGTTTTCGACACATCTTGGTGGATGAATTCCAAGACACCAACCCGGTTCAGTGGTCGATGCTGAAGCACTGGCTCAGTCAGTACCTGCAATCCGATTCCATGAGCGACTCCGCACCTCGTGTCTTTCTGGTGGGCGACCCCAAGCAGTCGATCTATCGTTTCCGACGCGCCGACCCCCAGGTGTTTCAGCTGGCGGGCGATTGGCTGGTGAAGCATTTCAAGGCCATTCGCCTGCAGGCAGACACCACGCGGCGATGTGCCCAGCCGATTGTTGATTTTCTCAATCAGGCTGCACCCAGGATGCTGGGTCAGGCGGAACCCGCCCGGTACCGTCAGCACAGCACCCTGTCGAAGCGGCCCGGCTGGGTTCGACGCCTTCCTGTGGCCTGTGCGGACGCTGAAGCTTCAAGCTGGGATGTTGAGGGCCGACAGATTGCGCGTGCCTTGATGCAGATTAAGGCTGACCATAAGGATTTGCGCTGGTCGGACATTCGAGTGTTGACTCGAACCCGCACCCATATGGCCGACTACGAGGCCGCTCTTCGGTCTCATGGCATTCCTTTTGTGAGTGATCGCTCGGGAGGTCTACTTCATGAGCCCGAGGTCAAAGATCTCATTGCCTTGCTGCGATTTCTGGCCTATCCATGGTCGGATCGAGACCTCGCCCAGGTGCTTAAAAGCCCAATCGGCGGCTTGTCCGATGACCAGCTGGTGGCAATCGCCTCGGCATCGGCAGCACCTTCGTCCACATCGGTGAAGCCCACACTCTTGCAACGCCTTCGGCAGCATGCTGCGCAAACAGACGACTCGGCCGTCCAAGGCATGGCCACCGAGCTCACCCGGTGGCAGACCTGGGCAGACCAGCTTCCGGTTCATGATCTGCTCGACCGCATCATTCATCAGCACCAGCTCATGGATCGAATGGCTGCGCGTTTCTCGGGCGCACGGGGTGTTCAGTGCCTTGCGAATATCGAGGCTCTGATTGCCCTTGCCCTTGAACTCGACCACGGACGTCTGCCCAGCCTTGCTCGTTTTCTTCAGGAACTCACACGTTGGTCAGAGGCCCCAGAGACTGAGTCCCCTGGCCTTGGTGTGCTGCCGGGAGCCGATGCCGTGAGCCTCTCGTCACTTCACAGCGCCAAAGGGCTCGAGGCGAGGGTGGTGGTGTTGGCCGGCATGCTTGACCGCGAGCCAACGGACAAAGGTCTGCGCTGGCTGATGCATTGGAATGAGGCACGCGATCGGATTGAGTCTGCCTATCTGTGGCAACGATCGGACCCTCTTCCCGAGGGGCTGCTTCGCGCACTGGACGATGACCAGCGACAGTCGCAAGACGAAGACTTCAATCTTCTCTACGTGGGCATCACGCGAGCCAAAGAATTTCTTTTGTTGAGCGCGGCCGAAGGCACCGATCACGGCTGGTATCAACAGATCTCGGAATTCTGCGAAGAATGGATACCCGCGGAATCCAATATCCCTGTGGCGTCCGTGAAGACGCTTCAGTGGCGCGGCCTGAATTTTCCGAAGTCGACGCAAGGGCAACACAACCCGGACCCTGCAGCCTCGCCCATGCGGAGTCCACTTCATCCCGGGTCGCGCGCAGAAAGCCTTGCGATTCGAAAGGGCAAAGCACTGCACCGGCTTTTGGAGTTCGGTCTGCAGAGACCAGAAAACTTAAGCTCCGAATTGCTGGCCGAATTCGCGCTACCCCGCCAGGCACGATCTGAGGTGATGACAGCCCTGCAGGTGATTCGTGAATCAGCAGTGAGTTCGGTGATTTTCTCAGCGGATGTCTTGGCTTATGCGGAAGCCGAATGGGTGACGGCCTCAGGCGAGGTGATTCGACCGGATCGAGTGGTGCGTGTTCAGGAATCCCCCGAGGAATGGTGGATTGTGGATTTCAAATGGCAGCTGCTGGATTCCGAGCGCGGGGCGTATGCATCTCAGCTGGCCAGCTACCAGGACACGCTTCAAGCGATCAGGCCATTGGCGAAGGTTTTGGCCAAGATCTTGACGGCCAGTGGTCAGGCCTTCGTGTTACGTCAAGGACAGCTTGTGCCCGATGTACACTAGCCATTGGCGGGCCGCCCCGCATTGGGAGTCGGCACACCTGGTCAGGTCGGGAACGAAGCAGCCAAGGCTGAATTTCTCAAGTGCCGGGGGTCCGGCTCGCCTCCCTAATAACCGGTCGTTCAGGTCGAACCCATATCAGCCATGTCGGACGCACTTTTTTCTTCTCATGAACTTCCCGTCCCCAAGGAGATGACGTCTTCGGGCGCATCGTCCTCGCCGGGCGGTCATGCGATCTCCGGCTCTGATGCGGTCGTGCTTGCCCGCAAATGGCGCCCCAAACGGTTTGAGCAGGTGGTGGGCCAAGATCATGTCGTCTCGGCACTTGCCCATGCACTCAATGCTCAGCGTCTTCACCATGCCTATCTGCTCACGGGCACGCGCGGCACTGGCAAGACCACCCTTGCTCGAATCATCGCGAAGGCGTTGAACTGCGAACAGGGCATCTCGGCAAATCCTTGTGGCGTCTGCAGCAGCTGCGCCCAAATTGATGGCGGTCGTTTCGTTGATTACATCGAAATTGACGCTGCCTCGAATCGCGGTGTGGGAGAGATTCAGCAGCTTCTGGAACAGGCGCAGTTTGCTCCCACCTCGGGTCGCTTCAAAGTCTATGTGATCGACGAGGTGCACATGCTCTCGAACCATGCCTTTAATGCGATGCTCAAGACCCTTGAAGAGCCGCCGCCGGATGTCAAATTTCTGCTCGCCACCACCGACCCTCAAAAGATTCCTGTCACGGTGTTGTCGCGCTGTCTGCAGTTCAATCTGAAAAATGTGGCGTCGGAAATTCTTGAAAAACACCTTGTCTGGGTGCTTGAGCAAGAAGCCATCGAGGCCGAGCCTCAAGCCTTGGCCTGGATCGCCAATGCCGCGCAGGGCAGCGTTCGCGACAGCCTGTCGCTCACGGATCAGGCCATCGCTTATGGTGCGGGACGCGTCAGTGAGCAGGCGGTGCAGGCGATGCTGGGGCTCGTCCAACGAGAGCTTCTTGCAAAACTTCTTCGCGCCATCGCCGACACCAATGTGTCCGCGGCCTTTGCTGTTCTTGAGGAACTTCTCACAGCGGGTGCACATGCCGATGCCCTGCTCGGTGATCTGGCGCGCTCACTGCATCAGGCAGCCGCACTCTCGGCCTTGGGCATCGAAACCCGAGACGACCCCACCGGTGCCATTGCCGAGCTTGCGCAGCAGCTTGATGCTGAGTCGTTGCAGCTTTTTTATCAGATCGTGACTTTGGGTCGACGTGACTTAAGTCTTGCACCCGATGAGCGCACAGGGCTTGAAATGACCCTGTTGCGACTCTTTGCATTTCAGCCTCAGGCGCCCGCAACATCAAAGGTCTCGCAGAATTCGCCCCCGAAATCATCGACGAACCCACCCCCCAAGGCGCCCCCCAAGATGCCCGCAGCCCCTGTGGCTGCGGCAACCGATCGGCAGGAAGCTTCGCCTTCCAATTCGGCTGAACCTCAGCCCGCCATCAGCCCTCAGGCCTGGCCATCGATCTCTCGCACCATTTCGGTGTCGGGTCTTGCGCGGCAGTTCATCCAACAGGCACAGCTTCTCAGCTGCACGGATGCCGGTGCCGTGATGCGCTGCCGGTTTCGTGTGGCCATACCTGCTTTGACGGAAGCCGCAATCGTTTCGAAGGCGCAGGAGGCCATGACACAGTACTTCGGCAAGCCCTGCAAGATCGAGACCGAAATTGGTGAGGTCACGGACATGACGGCCGCGGTTGAAGACGCCGATGCCGCCGCGAAGGCGCAGTCCAAGGCCGAGCAGGCCATTCAGAATGACCCGCTGGTGCAATCGCTCTTACAAGACCTTGGCGGGCAGATTGTTCCGGGCAGTATTCGTCCCGCCAACCCTCAATCGAAAGGAAACGCAACATGATGAAAGGCCAGATCGCGGGTCTGATGCGCCAGGCGCAGCAGATGCAAGACAAGATGAAGCAGGTGCAAGACAGCCTCGACCAAGAAATGGTGGAAGGTCAGGCCGGGGCAGGGCTGGTGAAGGTCAGCATGAACTGCAAGCATCTGGTGAAGAGTATTTCGATTGATCCCAGCCTCATGACGGCCGACCCAGACGACCGCGAGACTCTTCAAGACCTTCTTGTCGCGGCATGCAACGACGCCTCGAATCGGGCCGAACAGGTCTCGCAACAGAAAATGTCGGCAGTGACGGCGGGCCTTCCCATTCCGCCGGGCATGAAGCTCTTCTAGATGGCCATTCCGTCAACACCTCATGCGCTTGATGCCCTCACCGAGGCATTGCGCAGGCTTCCCGGTGTTGGCCCGAAGACCGCGCAGCGCATGGCCATGCATCTTTTGCAGCATGACCGAGCCGGTGCCGCGCAGCTTGGTCAGTCCTTGCTTCATGCCATTGAATCGATCCAGCATTGCCAGGAATGCAATACGTTTGCTGAAGCGCCAATCTGCCCCATGTGTGCGAGCAGCGAGCGCGACCGCAGCCAGCTCTGTGTGGTGGAGTCCCCCTCGGATCTGCTTGCGATTGAGCAAAGTCATGCATGGCGAGGGGTCTACTTCGTGCTGATGGGCAGGCTCTCACCCCTTGATGGTGTTGGGCCGCGTGAGATTCACATGGACCGCCTGATGGCCCGAATCCTGAGCGACGAGGTGAAAGAGATTGTGATTGCCACCAACTTCACTCCCGAGGGCGAGGCAACCGCCCATGCCATTGAGCGGCTTATTCAGATGAGAGGCCTGGAGGGCAAGAAAAAAATATCCCGTCTGGCGCGTGGGGTCCCCGTGGGAGGAGAATTGGAATACATTGATCTTGGAACCATCGCGCAGGCGATGCGAGACCGGAGGAAAATCTAAATGACGATTGCCATGTGGTGCCTTCTGATTGCCGGCTGGCTGCCGATTGTCTGTGCAGGAATTTCCAAGTGGGGCGCACGCGATTACGACAACCAGCAGCCACGCGAATGGCTGGCCAAGCAAGAGGGCTATCGTCGTCGTGCCAATGCGGCCCAACAAAACAGCTGGGAGGCCTTTCTCTGGTTCGGTATTGCCATGCTCATGGCCATGGTCACGGGCGCCGACACCGAACGTCTCGATGAGCTTGGCCTACTTTTTATTGCCGCCCGAGTGCTCTACATTGGGTTCTACCTGGCCAATTACTCCACGGCTCGAACCCTCGCCTGGCTTGGCGGCTTCATCACCTGCATCGTGATTTTCGCTTCGGGCACTTAAGCCGTATAATCGAAAAAATTCCGGGAGTATCTCTTGTTGTTAAGCCAGTCTATGACCGTGGCTCCGGCTCTGCTCGCGCTCGCCGACGGCACGGTCTTCAAAGGTCAGTCCATCGGCGCGAACGGTTTGTCGGTCGGCGAAGTTGTTTTTAATACCGCCATGACCGGGTATCAGGAAATCCTCACTGATCCCAGCTACAGCCGCCAGATCGTCACCCTCACTTATCCCCACATCGGTAACGTGGGCATGAATTCCGAAGACACTGAATCCAACCGCATGCATGCTGCGGGGCTCGTCATTCGTGACCTCTCTCAGGTCGTTTCCAATTTTCGTTCCCAGCAGTCGCTCTCGGAGTCCCTGATCTCAGCGGGTGTGGTGGGTATCGCAGGCATTGACACCCGAAAGCTCACCCGAATCCTTCGAGAAAAGGGCGCTCAGAACGGCGCGCTGCTTGCTGGCCTGCCGGGTGAAAGCCTTGACCCAGCCAAGGCCGTGGCCGCCGCCAAGCAGTTCCCTGGGCTTGTCGGTATGGACCTCGCCAAGGTGGTCTCCACCACCAAGCCCTACAGCTGGACGGAGGGCTCATGGGTTCTTGGCCAAGGGCATTCACCCGTCGGTCAGACCCGTTTTCATGTGGTGGCGCTTGACTTCGGCGTCAAGACCAACATCTTGCGGATGCTTGCCGACCGCGGCTGCAAGGTCACCGTGGTTCCTGCCCAGACCCAATTCGCCGACATCCAGGCCCTTGCACCGGACGGCGTGTTTCTCTCGAACGGCCCCGGAGACCCTCAGCCCTGCGATTACGCCATCGCCGCGGCCCAGGCCGCCATGGCCAAAAGAATTCCCGTGTTCGGCATCTGCCTTGGGCATCAAATCATGGCGCTTGCTTCGGGCGCCAAGACTCTGAAAATGAAGTTCGGTCATCACGGCGCCAACCATCCGGTGCAAGATCTCGACACCAAGCGCGTCATGATCACCTCGCAGAACCACGGCTTTGCCGTCGACCCTGCAACCCTTCCGTCCAATCTCCGCGTCACCCATGTCTCGCTCTTCGATCAGTCCATTCAGGGTCTTGAGCGCACGGATGTCCCGGCATTCTGTTTCCAAGGGCACCCTGAAGCCAGTCCCGGTCCCCATGACATTGGCCCTCTCTTTGATCGCTTCATCACCATGATGGAGACCGAGCATGCCTAAGCGCACCGACATCAAAACTGTTCTTATCATCGGCGCGGGCCCCATTGTGATTGGCCAGGCCTGCGAATTCGATTATTCCGGCGCCCAGGCCTGCAAAGCCTTAAAGGAAGAGGGCTACAAGGTGGTGCTGGTCAACAGCAACCCAGCCACCATCATGACGGACCCTGAAACGGCCGACGTCACCTACATCGAGCCCATCACCTGGCAGGTGGTGGCCAAGATCATCGAGAAAGAACGGCCTGACGCTTTGCTGCCCACCATGGGTGGCCAGACCGCCTTGAACTGCGCTCTCGATCTTCATCGCGAGGGTGTCCTTGATCAGTTCGGTGTGGAACTCATCGGCGCTCGCGAAGAGGCCATCGAGAAAGCGGAAGACCGTCTCAAGTTCAAAGACGCCATGACCAAGATCGGTCTGGATTCCGCGAAGTCGGGCGTGGCCCATTCGATTGATGAAGCATGGCAGGTGCAAAAAGAAATCAGTCAGCTGACTGGAAGCAGCGGTTTTCCCCTGGTCATTCGCCCCAGCTTCACACTTGGCGGAACGGGTGGTGGCATTGCCTACAACGCCGAAGAGTTTGAAACCATCTGCAAGCGCGGCCTGGAGGCCTCGCCAACGTCGGAACTCCTCATTGAAGAATCGTTGATCGGCTGGAAAGAGTACGAGATGGAAGTGGTGCGTGACCGCGCCGACAACTGCATCATCGTCTGCTCGATTGAAAACCTTGACCCCATGGGTATTCACACGGGCGACTCCATCACCGTGGCGCCGGCGCAAACGCTGACCGACAAGGAATATCAGGTCATGCGGAACGCCTCGATCGCCATCCTGCGCGAAATTGGTGTCGACACGGGCGGCTCGAATGTCCAGTTCGCAGTGAATCCGGCCAATGGCCGTTTAATCGTGATTGAAATGAATCCGCGGGTCTCGCGATCGTCGGCACTGGCCTCCAAGGCGACGGGCTTTCCCATTGCCAAGGTCGCGGCCAAGCTGGCCATCGGCTACACCCTTGACGAACTCAAAAACGACATCACCGGCGGTGCAACACCCGCCTCCTTTGAGCCCGCCATCGATTACGTGGTGACCAAGGTTCCAAGGTTCGCCTTCGAGAAATTCCCGCTCGCGGATTCCCATCTCACCACCCAGATGAAATCTGTGGGCGAGGTCATGGCCATGGGGCGAACCTTTCAGGAATCTTTCCAGAAAGCCTTGCGTGGCCTTGAGGTCGGCGCTGATGGAATGAATCAACACACCACAGACCGCGAGCGCATCGAGGAAGAACTCGGCGAACCCGGCCCTGAACGCATCTGGTATGTGGGTGACGCCTTTGCCCAAGGGTTCACCATCGAAGAGGTTCACAGCCTGACCAAAATTGACCGCTGGTTTCTGGTGCAGATTAAAGAAATCATTGATCTCGAACTGGAACTTGATAAACGCACCCTGGCCGACCTTGATGCCAGTACGCTGCTTGGGCTCAAGCGCAAGGGCTTCTCGGACCGACGCCTTGCTTATCTTCTCGACACCACCGAAGGCGAAGTGCGCAAGCTTCGTCATTCGCTCAACATCCGCCCCGTTTACAAACGCGTGGACACCTGTGCCGCAGAATTCGCCACAGCCACCTCGTATTTCTATTCAACCTACGAAGAAGAATGCGAATCCAACCCCACCAACAACAAGAAAGTCATGGTGTTGGGTGGTGGACCGAATCGAATCGGACAGGGCATCGAATTCGATTACTGCTGCGTGCATGCCGCCATGGCGCTTCGTGAATCTGGGTTTGAGACCATCATGGTCAACTGCAACCCGGAAACGGTCTCCACCGACTACGACACCTCCGATCGTCTCTACTTCGAGCCGCTCACGCTTGAGGATGTGCTTGAAATCGTCGACAAGGAAAAACCCATTGGCGTGATCGTGCAGTACGGCGGACAGACCCCATTGAAGCTTGCGAAAGCCCTTGAGGCCGCGGGTGTTCCGATTGTGGGAACCTCGCCGGAATCGATCGACATCGCCGAGGACCGGGAGCGTTTCCAAAAGCTTCTGATGAAGCTCGAACTTCGACAGCCCCCCAATCGCACCGCACGCACCGAGGAAGAAGCCATTCGCCTGGCTCAGGAAATTGGTTACCCCTTGGTGGTTCGCCCCAGCTACGTTCTAGGCGGCCGCGCCATGGAGATCGTCCACGAGCAGCGCGACCTTGAACGCTACATGCGGGAAGCCGTGAAGGTCTCCAATGACTCACCGGTGCTGCTTGACCGATTCCTGAATGACGCCATCGAAGTTGATGTCGACAGCCTGTCCGATGGCAAACGCGTTTTCATTGGCGGAGTCATGGAGCATATTGAACAGGCGGGAGTCCATTCGGGCGACTCGGCCTGCAGCCTGCCGCCGTTTTCGCTGTCGCCAGAAATGATCACCGAGCTCAAACGTCAGACGGCTCTGATGTCTCGCGCCCTGAATGTAGTTGGCCTCATGAATGTTCAGTTTGCGATTCAAAACGGCAATGTCTTCGTTTTGGAAGTCAATCCTCGCGCCTCACGAACCGTTCCCTATGTGTCCAAAGCCACTGGAATTCCGCTGGCCAAGGTGGCTGCCCGGGCCATGCTGGGCATCTCTCTCGATGACCAAAAAATCGGCGAGGAAATCTCTCCCCCTTATTACTCGGTCAAAGAAGCGGTGTTTCCGTTTGTGAAGTTCCCAGGTGTCGACACCATCCTTGGCCCTGAAATGAAATCAACCGGTGAAGTTATGGGCGTGGCCGACACCTTCGCCGAGGCTTTTGTGAAGTCTCAGCTGGGCGCCGGCATCAAGCTGCCCACCTCGGGTACGGCCTTCATCAGCGTCAAAAATACCGACAAGCCCGTGATGGTGGATATCGCCAAGATGCTCCATGAACTGGGCTTCAAGATCGTTGCCACGCGGGGAACCGCCGCCGCCATTCTTGCCGCAGGCATTCCGGCGGCGGTGGTCAACAAGGTCACTGAAGGCCGGCCGCATGTGGTTGACATGATCAAGAACGGCGATGTTCAATTCGTGATCAACACGGTTGAAGAAAAACGCTCGGCCATCACCGACTCGCGATCCATTCGAACCACGGCCTTGGCGTCTCGGGTCACCACCTACACCACGATTGCCGGCGCCCGCGCCGCGGTCGAGGGCATCCGCCATCTGGCCGACTCATCTCTCAGCGTGATTGATGTTCAAACCATGCATCGAAAGGTTCTTGAAGCACTATGAGCACAACACCGTTAACCATTCGTGGCGCCGAGCTTCTCAAAGAAGAGCTCAACCGTCTCAAGCATGTTGAGCGCCCCTCGGTGATCAATGCCATTGCCGAGGCGCGTGCCCAAGGTGACCTTTCAGAAAATGCGGAATACGACGCTGCCAAAGAACGTCAGGGCTTTATTGAAGGACGCATCGCCGAGCTTGAGTCCAAACTCTCCACGGCCCAGATCATTGACCCTTCTCAGATTGAGCAGGATGGTCGAGTGGTCTTCGGCACCATTGTCGAACTCTCCGATCTCGAAAACGACCAAAAGGTCGTCTATCAGATCGTGGGGGACGACGAGGCCGACCTCAAAGAAGGCAAGATCTCCATCTCCAGCCCCATCGCCCGCGCCCTGATCGGTAAGTCGGTGGGTGATGTCGCCGTCGTGCATGCACCTGGCGGCGCCCGAGAAGTCGAGATTCTGGACGTTCGCTACGGCTAAGAACAAGTCCAATCCCCAGTGGATTCACATGCACCTGACGGACCCTTTTGTTCGTCAGGCCCAAGGCCGTGGCTATCGCTCACGGGCCGCCTTCAAATTGCTGGGCATTAATGAAAAAGATCATCTGATCAAACCAGGCATGACGGTGGTGGATCTGGGCAGCGCGCCCGGCAGCTGGTCGCAGGTTCTGCGCGAGCTTCTCACCGTGAAGGGCCCAGGAGACTCCGGCAAGAAGGTTCACGGGCGCATCCTTGCCTTGGATATCTTGCCGATGGAACCCGTGGCTGATGTCGAATTCATCGAAGGGGACTTTCGCGAAGAGTCCGTGGCCGAAGAACTCAGCCAGCGGCTGGGTGGCGAGAAGGTGGACCTTGTCTTGTCCGACATGGCGCCGAATCTCTCGGGCGTGGAGTCGGCGGACGCCGCCCGGGTCATGCATGTCTGTGAGCTTGCCCTGGAATTCTCGATGAAACACCTTAAACCCGAGGGCGCACTCCTGGTGAAAACCTTCAACGGAAGTGGGTACAGTCAGCTGGTCGAGACCTTTAAACGACATTTTGTCTCGGTGGCCTCCAGAAAGCCCCCGGCGTCCCGGGCCCATTCGTCCGAGACCTTTTTGCTTGGACGTCGGTTAAAACCCTCAAAAACCACCAATGCCCCTTGAAAAACCGGGGTTCCAACGCCATTTACCAATCAGTGGCATTGGAAAATTTGATGGGGATTCCGTTGAGCCGGTTCGGTATCCCGTCTAGAATCAACTGAACTTCCCCCGCTTCCCAAGCCCTAAGTTTGGAGGGGCGGGTTTTGAATTGTTTTTTGTTGTTACTTTTTAAGGAGCAGTGCCTTGAACAATATGATCCCCAAAGCAGCCATCTGGATGGTGATTGCGCTGGTCCTGTTCACGGTATTTCGGCAGTTCGACAGCCGCCAGGTGCGTGGCCAGGAAGTGCCTTATTCCCAGTTCATGGAAGATGCTCGTCAGGGCCGGATCAAGTCCGCCTCCGTCGAGGGCCGAACCGTTCGCGCCCTCACCACCGATGAGCGCCAGATCACGGTCAACACCCCTCAAGATTTGTGGATGGTCTCTGACCTGATGAAGTACGGGGTCAATGTCTCGGCCAAGGCCGAAGAAGAGCCCTCACTGCTCATGAGCATTTTCGTTTCATGGTTCCCCATGCTGCTCCTCATCGGGGTCTGGGTCTTCTTTATGCGCCAGATGCAGGGCGGAGGCAAAGGCGGAGCGTTCTCATTTGGGAAATCCAAAGCCCGCCTGATGGACGAAAACAACAACAACATCACCTTTGCGGATGTCGCTGGCTGTGACGAAGCCAAGGAAGACGTGCATGAGCTCGTCGAGTTCCTCCGTGACCCCACCAAATTCCAAAAACTGGGCGGCCATATTCCCCGAGGTGTCCTGATGGTGGGCCCACCGGGAACGGGTAAGACGCTACTTGCCAAAGCCATCGCGGGTGAAGCCAAAGTGCCGTTTTTCTCCATCTCGGGCTCGGATTTCGTTGAGATGTTTGTGGGTGTGGGCGCGGCTCGAGTCCGTGACATGTTTGAGCAGGCGAAAAAGAATGCGCCCTGCATCATCTTCATTGATGAGATCGACGCCGTGGGCCGCCAGCGTGGCGCAGGTCTTGGCGGTGGCAACGACGAACGCGAACAGACACTCAATCAGATGCTGGTTGAAATGGACGGTTTTGAAACTGGCCAGGGCATCATTGTGATCGCAGCAACCAACCGTCCTGACGTCTTAGACCCCGCGCTTTTGCGCCCAGGCCGCTTTGACCGCCAGGTGGTGGTGAGCCTGCCCGATGTCCGTGGCCGCGAGCAGATCCTGAACGTGCACATGCGTAAGGTGCCCATCGCCGCGGACGTTCGTGCCGACATTCTTGCCCGTGGCACGCCTGGCTTCTCAGGCGCAGACCTTGCGAACCTGGTGAACGAGGCCGCGCTCTTTGCCGCTCGCCGTAACGGTCGGGTGGTCGAAATGAACGACTTCGAAAAAGCCAAAGACAAGATCATGATGGGTGCCGAGCGCAAGTCCATGGTGATGCCTGAAGAAGAGCGCAAGAATACGGCCTATCACGAAGCTGGCCACGCCTTGGTGGCTCGCATGATGCCCAAGACCGACCCCGTTCACAAGGTCACCATCATTCCCCGTGGGCGTGCGCTTGGTGTGACCATGCAGCTTCCCGAAGGCGACCGCTACAGCATGGACAAGATCCGCATGCTCAGTACCATTTCGGTGTTGTTTGGTGGCCGTATCGCGGAAGAGGTGTTCATGGATCAGATGACCACGGGAGCCTCCAACGATTTCGAACGCGCCACTGCTTTGGCCCGTGACATGGTCACGCGTTACGGCATGTCCGACGTCCTTGGCCCCATGGTTTACGCCGAGAACGAAGGCGAAGTGTTCTTGGGTCGTTCAGTGACCAAGACCACCTCCATGTCCGAGTCCACCATGCAAAAGGTGGACACCGAAATCCGTCGACTCATCGATGAGCAATACGCGGTAGCTCGCAAGATCATT
>JBBAQV010000017.1:0-16674 GCA_040400125.1 Burkholderiaceae bacterium | reverse complement strand
GGGCGAGAGGGTCTCGGCCGAGCTCAAGATCGACTTCAAAGGCATTAAACAGTCCTTTAGCACCGAAAACATCAACGTGGAGGGTCGCCGCATTGACATGACGCTCAAGGACGGCCCATTTAAGTCGCTGCAGGGTCATTGGCTGTTTACCCCGCTTGCCGAAGACGCCTGTCGGGTGGACTTTCGGCTTGAATATCATTTCTCCAGTGGCCTTTTGGAAAAAGTGGTGGGCCCTGTTTTTGCCCATATCACCTCAACCTTTGTGGATGCCTTCGTCAAAAGGGCCGAGGCCATCTACCAGTGACCTCTTCGGGATTGCCGATGATCACCGTCGAGGTCTGCGCCGCCTGGCCCGACCGGGTGTTGCGCAAGAGCATTGAATTGCCTGCAGAGTCCTGCGTGGCCGACCTCAAACGTCACCCAGAATTGCCACCCGAGCTGCTTGGGGCATGGCAGGGGTCCTCTGCCCAATCCATCTTCGGCGAAATCGCCAGCGACAGCACACGGCTTGAGGATGGCGATCGGCTTGAGCTGCTGAGGCCTTTGATTGCCGACCCGAAAGAGGCCCGACGTAACAAGGCAAGGCGTGCGGCCAAGGCTCGCGCCCGACTGCGGATTGCGAAGGACACCGAGAAAAGAGCCTGGATCCGGGCCCGGCGAGCTGCCAAGGAGAGCGGCTAGGTCGGTATAATTTGGCTTTGGAACTTAGGAGCGCCCATGCGCCTTCTGCAAAAAGCACTCACCTTTGACGATGTACTTTTGGTCCCCGACTACTCGGCGGTGCTTCCAAGAGACGCCTCTTTGGCCACAAAACTCACCCGAGACATCAGTCTTAACCTCCCAGTCGTTTCGGCCGCCATGGATACCGTCACCGAAGCACGCCTTGCCATCGCCATGGCCGAAGAGGGCGGCATCGGCATCATCCATAAAAACCTGACCGCAAAACAGCAGGCACTTGAGGTGTTTAAGGTCAAGCGCTTCGAAGCCGGCGTTGTGAAAGACCCCATCACGGTGCCGCCCGACATGAGCGTGCGACAGCTGCTGGCCCTGTCCTCTGAGAAACGCATTTCGGGTCTGCCTGTGGTGAAAGACGGCAAGGTGGTGGGCATTGTCACCAATCGAGATCGTCGGTTTGAGACCCGTCTTGATCAGCCGGTGTCGAACATCATGACCCCCAAAGAGCGGCTGGTGACCGTCAAGGAAGGCGCAAGCGTTGAAGAGGCTAAAGCGCTGATGCACAAGCACCGTATTGAGCGAGTTCTGGTGGTGAACGACGCTTTTGAGCTTCGCGGCCTGATCACCGTGAAGGACATTTTCAAGGGCATTGAGCATCCCCTGGCCTGCCGCGATTCGCAAGGCAAGCTTCGGGTGGGTGCTGCGGTGGGTGTGGGCGAGGGCACTGAAGACCGTGTTGCTTTGTTAGCTGATGCGGGCGTCGATGTCCTGGTGGTGGACACCGCCCACGGGCATTCCAAAGGGGTACTTGATCGGGTTCAGTGGGTGAAAAAAAATTTTCCGTCTGTGCAGGTCATTGGCGGAAACATCGCCACGGCAGAGGCGGCTAAAGCCTTGGTCAAGCATGGCGCTGACGGAGTGAAGGTGGGCATTGGGCCCGGCTCCATCTGCACCACACGAATTGTGGCGGGCGTTGGTGTTCCGCAGATCTCCGCAATTGCCAATGTTGCCCAGGCGCTTAAGGGCACGGACATTCCTTTGATCGCTGACGGCGGCATTCGTTATTCGGGCGACGTCGCCAAGGCTCTGGCTGCGGGGGCTCATGCGGTCATGATGGGTGGAATGTTTGCGGGAACTGATGAGGCGCCAGGCGAGATCATTCTGTTTCAAGGCCGCTCATACAAGAGCTATCGTGGCATGGGCTCGGTGGGTGCCATGCAGGCAGGCTCGGCCGACCGATACTTCCAAGAGGGCGATAATCCGAACCCCGATAAATTCGTGCCCGAGGGCATTGAAGGCCGTGTGCCTTACAAGGGCAGCGTGAAGCAGATTCTGTTTCAGCTGGCCGGTGGCGTTCGCTCGAGCATGGGCTACTGTGGCTGTGGGTCCATTCCCGAATTCCATGAACGGGCACAGTTTGTGGAGATCACCAGCGCCGGCATTCGTGAATCTCATGTTCATGATGTCCAGATCACCAAAGAAGCCCCGAACTATCACATTGACTAACGCACTCCTTCTTGGAGCGCGCTCTTTTTCCTGCGGCCCATTGCATGCATTCCAAAATACTGATTCTTGATTTCGGTTCGCAGGTCACCCAGCTCATTGCGCGTCGAGTGCGTGAAGCGGGCGTCTTTTGCGAAATCTTTCCCTGTGACAGCACCGATGAGTTCATCAGCCAATATGGCCTTGAGGGCGGCCTCGATTCCTTAAAAGGAATCATCTTGTCCGGGGGGCCCATGTCGGTGACCGAGTCCGAGACACCTCGGGCGCCCGCTGCGGTTTTCTCCCGCGGGGTTCCCGTTCTCGGAATTTGTTACGGCATGCAGACCATGGCCGAGCAGCTTGGCGGAAAAGTCGAAACTGGGAAAGTGCGTGAGTTTGGCTATGCGCAGGTTCGAGCACGCGGCCATACAGCGCTCTTCAAAGATATTGAAGATCATCGAAGCCCTGAGGGCTACGGGCTTTTGGATGTCTGGATGAGCCATGGGGACAAAGTTGTCGTCATGCCTGAAGGGTTCAAGCTCATGGCATCCACGGACTCCTGCCCCATCGCGGGAATGGCGGATGAAGATCGCAGGTTCTTCGGCGTACAGTTTCACCCCGAGGTCACCCACACCCGAAAAGGCGTTGAGATTCTTCAACGATTTGTGCTGGGGATCTGCCAGGCCAAGGCCGACTGGAACATGCCCGACTATGTCAAGGAAGCGGTTCAGGCCATTCGTGAAAAGGTGGGCTCTGATCAGGTGATCTTGGGTCTTTCGGGCGGGGTGGATTCCTCGGTGGCGGCGGCACTCATTCATCAGGCCATCGGGGACCAGCTCACCTGTGTATTTGTCGATCATGGCCTTCTTCGCTGGCAGGAAGCCGAACAGGTGATGGATTTGTTTGCCAAGCACATGGGCGTAAAAGTCATCCATGTGAATGCGCGGGACCAGTTCATGTCTGACTTAAAAGGCGTGAGTGACCCCGAAGCCAAGCGAAAAATCATTGGGCGCGAATTCGTACAGGTTTTTCAAACTGAATCGGCCAAGCTTCCGAATGCCAAGTGGCTGGCTCAGGGAACCATTTACCCCGATGTGATCGAGTCTGCAGGCGGGAAGAACAAGAAAGCCACGACCATCAAGTCTCATCACAATGTTGGCGGCTTGCCAGACACGCTCAAGCTGCAGCTGCTTGAACCTTTGCGCGAACTCTTCAAAGACGAGGTGCGAAAGCTTGGCATCGCGCTGGGCCTGCCCCACGAAATGGTCTATCGGCACCCCTTTCCAGGGCCCGGTTTGGGAGTGCGTATTCTTGGTGAGATCCACCCTGAATTTGTGCCGCTGCTTCAGCGCGCCGACGCCATTTTTATTGAATCCTTACGATCCACCAAAGCGACCGCAGCCGACCATGCAGCAGGCCTTTGTGAAGCCTCGGATGTGGGGCGTTCCTGGTACGAACTCACCAGCCAGGCGTTCGCCGTGTTCCTTCCTGTGAAGTCGGTGGGGGTGATGGGTGATGGGCGAACCTATGAATGGGTGGTGGCCCTGCGTGCGGTGGTGACAAGCGACTTCATGACCGCCCACTGGGCCCATCTTCCGCATGCACTTCTCTCCCATGTTTCGAACCGAATCATTAACGAAGTTCGGGGCATCAATCGGGTGGTGTACGACATCTCCGGCAAGCCGCCTTCCACCATTGAGTGGGAGTGAATGGTGATCGTTCGATCGTCATGGTGATGACCCGATCGATCTCAAGAGCCGTCTTGTGGGGTCCGATCGTTTTTTCTTTGGTGTTGATCAGCTCGGTCAACAATGTCGCATGGGCGGACGCTCTTCTTGTTTCCAAGGATCGATTACTCATCCAGACTTCGGCAATAAGTCGTCACTATGAGAGCAGGCCCGAACACAATAACCATCAAAAGCTGATTGGCATTGAGTGGCAGGCCCCAAGCCATTACCGTTTTGACTGGCAGAAAGAGGGTGGCTCAGTGCAGCGTATGCCCTTTTTGCGGGAAGTCAGCTGGGTGGTTGGAGGCGCAAGCTTTTTGAATTCCTTCTCTCAGAGAAGCACCTATCTCTATGGCGGCGGACGCTACGACCTCTACGCCTCAGGACAGAGCACGCTCTACGTGAAAGGGACAATCGGCCTGCTGAATGGTTACCGAGGCGAGTATCAGAACAAGATCCCCTTTAATCGATACGGCACTGCACCTGCGGTTCTCCCCGCGTTTGGTCTTCAGTATCGGCGCCTCGGCATTGAGGTCATCCCTTTCGGGGCTGCCGGTGTCATGGTGAACGTGGGGGTTTATTTGTTTTAGCCACGTTACGCCGGTAATCCCATAAAAAAAACGGGCCAAGAGTGTTGGCCCGTTTTGCTGACGATTGAATCGACTCTTCGAACTGAGACGATCCAATTCAAGACTGAATTACTTCTTCTTGCACTCAGCTTTGTCTTTGTTCTTTACATCTTTGCAATCCACGGCAGGGGCCTTAGCGGGGGCAGCGGCAGCAGGCGCAGCAGCAGGTTTTGCAGGGGCTGATTGAGCCATTACAACGGCACTGAAAAGGCCCAGCGTTACGGCGGCAACTAGATTTTTCATTGTTTCCTCGTACTTTTTTAGGTAATACGGTCAAGACGACCGCAGGCGAACTTTACTCCGAATTTTACGGCTTTGGTAGGTTCGGAGGCTCGCCCCGACCGGGTTGTATCTTGGGCGCTACAGCGGCGCTTTTGAGCGTGTCCAAGACAAAATCTTGGCTCTGCGGTGCCCCAGGAGACGGTCAGTCGAAAGCCGCAAATCTCGGTCAGCCTGTCGGCGTTAAACTTGGATCTGACCTTCGAAAAAGGAGTTTTCATGTTTCCCGAATACCGCGACCTGATCACCAAACTTAAAACCACCGACCATCACTTCACGCGGCTCTTTGACAAGCACAACGAGCTTGATCAGAAAATCAAGAACATGGAAAACCACATTTCCCCAGGAACCCACGAGGAAATCGAAATCCTGAAAAAGGAAAAGCTTCACCTCAAGGACCAGCTCTACGTCATTCTCAAAAAGGCCAGTGAGCACAACGCCTAGCCACGAGGACTTCATGCGGCTTGCCCTTGAGCAAGCCATGCTGGCCTATCAGGTCGGCGAGGTGCCTGTTGGCGCAGTCGTTGTGAAGGATGACCAGGTGGTGGGACTGGGTCACAACCGTCCCATCCAGGGGCATGATCCCACTGCCCACGCCGAAGTTATGGCACTCCGGGACGCGGCGCAGCAGCTGGGCAATTATCGGCTGGTCGGCTGTCGTCTTTACGTGACGCTTGAGCCTTGCGTCATGTGCACGGGCGCCATGTTTCACGCCCGAGTGGACCAGGTTATCTTTGGCGCGTCGGACCCCAAGACCGGGGTGGCAGGCAGCGTGATGAATCTTTACGATGAGCAAAAACTCAACCACCACACCCGGGTGATTGGTGGGGTTTTGGCGGCCGAGTCGTCCGCTTTGCTGCAACAATTCTTTGCTGAGCGACGGAGGGTTTCATGACCTCGCACCCCGATGAATCGCCCTGCGTTGGGGCGTCCAAGCCCCTTCACATCCGAATTTCCACCCAGGCTCAATCCCTCACCCTGATTCGTCTTGATGACGACTTTCTGGAAGGGGGCATGCGCTGGGCGCCCGATGCGGCCGGTGAGGTGCTGCTGCAGGTGGCCATTTCAAGTTCCAAGCACGGCGTTGGCCAGACGCGGGGCAGCTATCAGACGCCACTTGGACGGCATCAGATTCGCGCCAAGATCGGAACGGGCGCCGCGTTTAACACCGTGTTTGTGGGGCGACGGCCCACGGGAGAAATCTATTGCCCAGAGCTTGCCTCAAGGTTTCCTGACCGCGACTGGATTCTGACCCGAATTCTCTGGCTTTCAGGTCTTGAGCCCGGCCACAACCGTTTTGGCGATGTTGACACCATGCGGCGCTATGTTTATCTGCATGGAAGCCCAGACACCGCCGTGATGGGTGAGCCAGGATCGATTGGCTGTATCCGAATGAAAAACAGCGACATCGTGTCGCTGTTTGATTGGGTCACGCCTGGAACGACGGTGGATATTACTTAATCACCGCTTTGGCTTTTAGCCCCTGCTGAAACTCTTGCATCTTTTGGCGACGCATGGCTTCCGCAAGCTGATCCTTGATCTCTTCGAATGAGGGGGGCTTGGATGTTCGAACATCGTCCAGCCGAATCACATGCCAGCCAAACTGAGTCTGAACGGGGATCTGGGTGAACTTGCCTTTTTCCAGCGCCGCCATGGCTTTGGAAAAAGGCTCAACGAAAGAGCTTTCATCAGCCCAGTCAAGATCACCGCCCTTGCTTGCGGATCCTGGGTCTTTGGACTGCTTGGCAAGCTCTTCAAACTTCGCACCTTTTTTCAGCCGCTCGATGATGGCTTTGGCCTCGGCCTCTTTCTCGACAAGGATGTGGCGCGCGCGGTATTCCTTGGACTTGTCAGAGCTTGAAAGGCGGTTGTATTCGGCTTGAACGTCGGCGTCGGTAATATTGATTTTGGCAAGCTGATCCTGCACCAACGCATTGATGAGAACCTGCTGACGTGCATTGTCGAGTTGAAACTTAACCTCGGGCTGACCCGAAAGTCCGCGCCGTTCAGCCTCTTGAACCAAGATTTCCCGATCCACCAATTCTTGACGCACCAGCGCCTGCAGCTGGGCATTGTCTTGCTGACCCTGCTTGACCAGCTCTTTGACAAACGCATCAGCGCGCGCGACGGGAATGGGGCGACCATTGACCACGGCAATATTTTGAGCGAATGCGGATGCGCCCACGCTGACCAACGAGGCCAGGACCACGGCCTGACTACTTTTATTCAACCAATTCATGAAGACTCCGAGGGGGTGCGCGCGTCAATGGACAGAGCGTGGATGCGCGCAGGGATCCAGTCGCTCAGGGGATCATACACAAGACGATGCCGAGCCAAGCGGTTTTTACCCGCGAACGCATTCGACACAATGGTGACGTGAAAGTGCCCGCCGCCGGTTTTGGCGCCCTCATGGCCATGATGTTTGGCGCTGTCATCGCGCACTTCGATGAATTCCGGCGAAATGGCCAGACGAAGCCGTTCCTCGATCTCTTGTGCGGATGGGGCGTGAAAGCTCATGGTGTCAGGCCCTGTCTTTGTTGGGCAGGCTTGCCTGCGCAGGCCGGTTAGCTTCAGGGGGGTTCGTGGACCCAGAGGCCTGGTCGGCATCCTCGCCCTTGAGGACATCCGGAAGCTCGGCCGTGGCGAAGCGGTTCATCCAAAGGGCTTGGCCAATGATGAAAACAATCATGAGCCCCAGGGTGCCAAAGAGTTTGAAGTCAACCCAGGTGTCGGTTGAAAACTCGGCCGCAACCCACCAGTTCAGCGCTGCCATGAAGGCGAAAAAAATTCCCCAGGCTGCATTCAGCTTGGCCCAGGCCTCTTGGGGCATATCGATCTTCGAGCCCATGAATTTTTGCATCAGCAGAATTTTGGAAGTGATCTGCGGCACAAGCAGCGCGCCCGCAAACAGGGCATAGAGCAGGGTGGGTTTCAGCTTAATGAAACGTTCGTCGTGCAAAAGGATGGTCGCGCCACCGAAGACCACAATCAGGCCTAGGCTTACCCATTGCATGGGCTCAATGGCATGGCCTCGAAGCTTCAAAAAGGCCATCAGGGCCAGGGTGGCAATAATGGCTGCGCCCGTCGCCCAATAAAGATCCACCGCTTTGTAGACGATGAAAAAAAGAACAATCGGCAGCCAGTCGGCAAGTAGTTTCATGCCGGTATTTTAGGCTTTCTCGAAGCTTGTCGAGACCGAGTTCACGCAATATCGAAGCCCCGTGGGTTCTGGGCCATCATTGAACACATGCCCCAGGTGGGCGTCGCACTGGCTGCAGACGATTTCCGTGCGAATCATCCCGTGGCTGCGGTCTTGATGTTCACGAATGGCCTCGGGGTTCAAAGCTTGCCAATAGCTTGGCCATCCGCAGCCGGCATCGAATTTTGTTTCGCTTGAAAAGAGTGGCTGCCCGCAGCAGACACATTTGTAAACGCCTGCCTCCCAGTGGTTCCAGAACCGACCGGTGAAGGGGGGCTCGGTGGCCTTGAGTCGGGTCACGGCATAGGCTAAGTCCGAGAGTTCTCGGCGGTAGTCGTCGTCGGTTTTGTTCATGATCGTCATGCGTGATTAAAAAATTAGCTTGAGCAGCTCACCTCAAGATTGACTGCCCATTCGGGTGGCGGCATGGAATAACGCGCAAGCGTCTCATGCTCATCAAAAGGTGCCGCCAAGACCGTCATCACCTCTTGAAGTTTTTTGGAAGGCTGCTTTTGGCTTGCCTCCTTGCAGTCTTGAATGACCTCTTCGGCCACCCAGTTTCGTAAGACAAACTTTGGATTGGCCCGGTTCATCGCCGCCGCCCTTTCCGCTCTGCTCTTCTGCTCGGCCTGAAGGGATGCTTTCACGGCAGCTCGGTAACGGGCAAGCCAAGGCTTTGCTGCCTCGCGGTCCACCACATGGGCCATGAACTGGCTGTCGTCGTCGCTGCTCAGTGAGCGAAAAACTAGGGTGTAATCCAGAGACTGTTCGTGCATCAGGCTGTAGAAGTCATCGAGCAGCGCGGACCAGGTGTCCTCGTCCAAGCCATTGAGCCCAAATTTCTCACGAAGCATGGATTGAAGCGTCGTCGCATAGCTGCTGCGATAAGCCTCCATGGCGGGCATGAACCACTCGCTGGGTTGTGATGAGTGGGTTCCCCGGGTCTTCACCAGATCGTCAAGTGCCCCGGCAAGCCTTCCAATATTCCACAGGCCAATCTGAGGCTGAGCCTGATAGCTGTATCGGCCTGAATGGTCCGAATGGTTGCAGATGTGATGGGCGTTAAAGGCGTCCATCCAGCCGAAAGGTCCGTAATCGATGGTTAGGCCCAGAATTGAAAAATTGTCGGTGTTCATCACGCCGTGCATGAAACCCAACGACATCCATTGGGCCATGAGCCTTGCGGTTCGTCTTGAAGTCTCTTCAAGAAGCTGGGCACAAAGCTGATCCATCGGCAGGTTCGCCGCTTCAGTGATTGCCTCTTGATGGCGGTTGGCATCGAATACGGGGCTCTGAATCAGATGACTGGCATGGGCTGTCCTGCTCCACATGGCCGGCCAGGCGGCGCGAACCAGAGCCTCGATCTGTGGCAGCTTTTGCTGATGGGCAAAGTATTCGAAATGGCCGAAGCGAAGAAAATTGGGCGCAAGCCTGCAGACCACGGCGGCGGTCTCGATGGCCTCGCGCACAACTGGGGTGGGTGAGTGAATCAGGCTAAGCGCACGTGTGGTTGGAACCCCCAGGGCATGCATGGCCTCGGAACACAGAAATTCGCGGATGGACGAACGCAGCACGGCCCGCCCATCGGCAAAGCGTGAATAGCGTGTGGGGCCGGCACCTTTGAGTTGAAGCTCCCAGCCATTGATCGCCCCCAGGTTGAGCGCGCGACCATCACCAAGCCTTGGCACGAAGACGCCAAACTGATGACCGGCATAAACCGACGCGTAACTTGGCACCTCTGGCGGGCTGCATGAGCCGGAGAGGATCGCCAAGGCCTGAGGGTCGCTTTGCAGATCCTGCGCGGATACGTTCAAAAGCGCCGCTGCTTGAGGCGATACCGCAAGAAATTCAGGGGTCTCAAGAGGCGTTGGGCCGCAGGGGTCCATCAGCGGGTCGTCAGAGAAGCCGGAATGGTCGAGTTGGGAAGCAATGCCCGGCGAAAGGCGTTCAAATAAGCTCATCACCACCCATGTTAAGTCTTGCTATCGTTAGCGTCATGGATAACCCGTTAAAGCCTAGTTTTACTCCGTTTGTTCAGGCCCTTGGCGCTGAACTTGTTTCGATGGGCGAAAGCAAAGCCCAGATCAAACTCAGTCTTCAGCCTCACCAGGAAAATGGCCTGGGGGTGGCCCATGGCGGTGTGGTGATGACGCTGCTTGATGTCGTGATGGCGCTTGCAGCGAAATCCTCTGACCCGGATGGCCTGGGCGTCGTCACCATCGAAATGAAAACCAGTTTCCTGCGGCCTGCCAAGGGCGAGCTGCATGCCTTTGGATGGTGTGACCACTATTCCTCCACCATGGCGTTTTGTCGCGCCGAACTGCGAGACACCTCGGGAAGGCTGCTGGCTCAGGCGATGGGCACCTTCAAACGAATGTCGTCACTCGGCCGCCCAAAACGCGCGGTGCCGCATTCAGGAAGCGATTAAGAAACGCTCGCTCACCTGTTGAACAGGTTCACCCCGAGGGGACCAGCTGGTCTCTTCAACCTGCGCTTTGCCAGCCACCACACTCAGTATCGTGGTTGAGCGGGTGTGATAGTCCTCACCAAGGATCATCGCTGGCGAGAGTCGTCGTTCCCAAGCCAAGGGAACCCCCGTGTTGGGAAGTTGATGGTCCTCCGCGGGGTTCGTATTCGTGAGGCGCTTTGTGGCCTCGTCCTTGGCCTGCAGCGAAGCAGCGGGGTGCTGATCAAGGGTCTCTTTTAACGCGAATGCTTTTGGCCAGGGGGTGTTGAGCTCGGCGTTGGAGAGCACATGGCTTCCCGTTGAGAGCTTATGAATTTGGCGCACGCGGCCACCAAGCCACCAAAGGCTTGGCTGCGGACCAAGTTTCCCAACCAGAAGATTAAATGGCGCGGGCGAAGCAAGCCCTGCATGAAGCTCTTGCAGATAATCCTCCGCAGAAATGACGTTCGATAGATACTGCGTCACCAAGAGGCCGCGCGATGCCCGCGGAAGAGCGGCCTCGCGAATGGATGGGTCTCGAACATTGGTGATGGCCGCGAACCGACCGTCGCGATGAAGACCAAGCCAGGTGCCGCCCGCTCGAAGATCTCTGCCTGCCAGAAAACCTTCATCCCACCACTGAAGGGGCTGGGTGGGGCGGTCGGCGAATTCATCGCGATTCGCCGCAATCAGACA
This sequence comes from Burkholderiaceae bacterium, assembly GCA_040400125.1. Classification (GTDB taxonomy): domain Bacteria; phylum Pseudomonadota; class Gammaproteobacteria; order Burkholderiales; family Burkholderiaceae_A; genus Lacustribacter. Next base: position 5,541 of record JBBAQV010000017.1, on the reverse strand, counting down.
GTCGCCATTGGCGTCGATGCGAAGACCAATCAGGCACATGACGGAATGTCCTAACCTTCAACCATGGAGGAGCCGACGAACCGGCCGCAGCGCCCGCTAGGCTGCCGCAGGAATTTCATAGGGCAGGGTCTTTTGAATAAGCTCAGGGCCCGCTGCGCCTGATGCGTCTGATGCAGAAGAGAGCCGCAGATTCCCTGCCGCCCAGGCCTCCTGTGAGCATTCCACAAGCAGGGCAAAACCCGCAGTCTTCTCACCGGTTGCGGTGAACTGGGGCGCCACACTCACAACCTGGCCGCAGGGCTCTTGCGCGTCACCTGAAAAGACATCTTGTCCGGCAACCGGGGGTGGCAGTTCAGTGAGGCAGTCGGCACGAAACGTTCGCCGTTTGAGCTTGCCCAGGTATTGGCTGCGTGCGACGACCTCCTGCCCGGGATAGCAACCCTTGGTGAAGCTCACGCCGTTTGTCAGTTCAAAATTGATCATCTGCGGCACGAAGGCCTCTTGGGTTTGAGCCCAGACCCAGGCCTTGGCATTTTGAATTTCTGAAAACTGCCAGGCGTCCTGGGGAAGCTCTCTGCCAGAGAGCATCGACTGAATGATTTGTCGCGTGTCGTCGTCCGCCTGTTGGGGGCCGACAAGCCAGGCACGTGCTCCAAGAACCGGGCAGGGCGATTCGCCAAGAATCCAGACCCCTTGAGACGGCGACTCGGATGGAGGCGCCTTGAGGCAGACGCTCGCGCCATCGGCTAAGTTAGCGAAGGAGGGCCCCCAGAGGCCATAAACCTGAAAGCCCTGATCGGATGTTGAAAAAACTGCCTTGGCCCGAAGCACGAACATCTTGAGCCGTTTCACAGTGGCTTCCATCGTCTCGACAGGCATGATCTGGCCCAGTGCCTGTTCACTGATACGCCACTGCAGAAAGCTGGCCATCAGGCGCCCCTTAGGCGTGCAGTAGCCCGTCCGTTGGTGAGCGTTTTGGGCAAGCCCATTGACGTCATTGGTGAACTGCCCTTGCAAAAAGCTATTGGCATCGGCGCCGGACACGGTAAAGCCTGCGAAGCCGGAAAGCTTCGAGAAATAGGTGCTTGAAAAGGAATGTTCAGTCATCCCTTTAATATACCGGTATGGTTTTTCCAAGACGACATTCCCCTCGACCCCGCCGATCTATTTCATCAGGCGTTCGCTTTCTGCGAATGATCTGGCTGTCGCTGGCGCTCGGACTCACCACCTTAGTCATCGCTTTTGCCTGGTTTTTGTATGAGGCGGATCGGCCCATTCTTCGTCCCCCGCTTGTTTCGGCAGACACCCCGCTGCCCCAAGGTCGCATTCTGGATGTCAAAGAGGTGGGCATCGAGCTGCTGATTCCTTACGGCACCTCGGCACGAGGGGTGGCCGAGATGATCAAGGAAGCAGGCGTGGATATTCACGAGGGCATGTTTTTGCTTCACGCCCGCTGGCTTGGCGTTCACCGAAACCTGAAGGCGGGTGTTTATCTGGTCGAGCCTGGGGTGACCAAAAAGGAATTCATCCTGCGGCTTGCCGGGCGTGATCCAGAGACCGCAGAGATTCGAATGATCGAGGGCTGGACCTTCGAGCAGGTGGTCGGAGCCCTTCGCTCCCACCCATTCATTCGGGATGATCTGCCAAGCCCCCGAAATGCAAAGGGCTGGGCCGAGGCCATCGGCCTAAATTACGCAAGCCCTGAGGGCTGGTTTTATCCGGACGCCTACTTTGTGAAACGCGGAACGTCGGCGAGGGCGGTCTTGGGTCGGGGCGTGCGGCTTCAAAAGACGCTTTTCGAAGAGGCTTGGGAAAAGCGTAAGGCGGATCTGCCTTACCAAGACCCGTATCAGGCGTTGATCATTGCATCGATTGTTGAAAAGGAAACCCAGTTTCCCGGAGACCGTGAGCGGGTGGCCGCCGTGTTCACGAACCGTATTCGCAAGGGCATGCCCCTGCAGGCGGACCCAACCGTGATTTACGGCATGGGAAAGCGCTACGAGGGGAAGATCACCAAGGCCGATCTTCGTCGTGACACGCCTTACAACACCTACACCCGAAAAAAGCTTCCGCCCACGCCAATTTCCAACCCGGGGCCAAGGGCAGTGCAGGCGGTGATGAACCCCGCCGCGTCCAACGCCATCTTTTTTGTGGCCCGTGGTGACGGAAGCTCCCAGTTCTCAGAGACGCTCCAGGAGCACAATCAGGCGGTAAATCGATTCATCCGGAGGCTTGAGAAATGACCTCTAACGTTTCGCCTCGGGGCCGTTTTCTGGTGGTGGAGGGGATTGATGGTGCTGGCAAAAGCACCCATCTGCCTTTCATGGCCGAGCAGATTCGCAGCCGCTTTGGGGTCGAGGTGATGCTCACCCGGGAGCCTGGCGGCACGCCTTTGGCCGAAAAGCTTCGGAAAACTCTTCTCCACGAGCCCATGGACGCTCAGACCGAGGTTCTTTTGGCCATGGCTGCCCGTAAGGACCATCTTGAAAAAAGTATCAAGCCAGCGCTTTCCAGCGGTGCCTGGGTGGTCTGCGATCGATTTACGGATTCAACCCGGGCCTATCAGGGTGGGGGCGGGGGCGTGGATCAGGCCTTCATTGAAGGGCTAGCCACCGCGGTCTGCGGCAATCTTCAGCCCGATCGGGTTTATGTTTTTGATGCTCCCGCCGAAGTCGCAGCAAGCCGCCGAGCCGGGCGAGGTGGTGCTGATGACCGATTCGAAGCCCAAGACCTTGAGTACTTCCAGAGGGTGCGCCAGGTTTACCTTGATCAGTGCCGATCGGACCCAGCCCGCTACCGGCTGATCGATTCGACCCAGAGTGTTTCACAAATTCAATCATTACTTGCGAAAGATATTGCAAGCCTATGATTAATAAAGATTTATTATTTCCTTCGTCTTGGTGGATTCGGGTTAATCAAGGGCTTGATCGGCGTCCAAGCGCACTACTTTTAATCGGCCCCAAACACACCGGCAAGACCGCCCTTGGCCTTGAGCTTGCCGCGTCTTGGCTTTGCCAAAGCCCGCTTGGGGATCGCTCGGCCTGTGGGTCTTGTCCGTCCTGCGAATGGATGAAAACTGCGCAGCATCCGGACTTTCGCTGGGTAAGGCCCGATGCGGATGCTGTCGATCAGGCGGGCGAGCCCGAGGAAGGCGCAGAACTGACCCAGCCCGCGCTAGACACCGCAAGCGAGGATGGCAAAAAGAAATCCAGCGAAATCCGAATTGAGCAGATTCGGGGGCTTGCCCAGTTCGCCAATGTTGGGTCTCACCGGGGTGGTCTTCGAGTGGTGCTGATCAGCCCCGCCAACCGCATGAATTACGCGGCGGCCAACGCGCTTTTGAAAAGCCTTGAGGAACCTGCGCAAAGCCTTGTTTTTGTTTTGGTTGCAGACAGCCTTCGGGGGATTCCGGCAACCATTCTTTCCCGCTGCCGGCGAATCGATCTCTCCACCGACGCGGAGACGCTTTCAAGAATTCAAACCGAGAAAAGCGAGGCGGCCTCATGGCTTTTGCCGCTTCTGGCTTCCGCAGACGAGGTGAACCCAATCCTGTGGGCAGAAAAAGCCGGCAAGTCGCCCCCGGGCGATGCCATTGAACTCTTGCTGCGCTGGATGACGGATGTGGGCAGAGTTCACCATGGGCTGGGTGCCCGAGCCTTTCCTGGGCAGACCCAGGCTTTGTCAAGAACCGCTGCGCGGGTTAGCTCACCAAGCCTTTGGTCTCAGGCGACCGCGGAGATTCTTCAAAAGCGCGCCGTGGCCGAACACCCCCTGAACCCCAAGCTTTTTTTCGAGTCCATCTTTGACCGCTATCGCCGAGCATTTGGTGAGCGGTGAGTTTCCTGTGTCATTAAGTTATTTAAAAAAGCTCCTCATGCCCATCCAATTCATCGACTCCCACTGCCACCTGAATTACCCCGGCCTGGTTGAAGACACATCCGGCGTGCTTGGCCGTATGAAAGACGCTGGAGTCAGCCAAGCCTTGAACATCTGCACCACGCTGGAGGAAGCCGATCGGGTGGTGGGCCTTGCCCGCGAGCAGGATGTTCTCATGGCTTCTGTGGGCGTCCACCCCGACAACCAGGGCATTGAAGAGCCGACCGTCGATCGCCTGATTACGCTTGCCCAAGACCCGAAAGTGGTTGCCATCGGTGAGACCGGGCTTGATTACTACCGCAGGGAAGGGGACGGCAAGACTGATGACCTGGAATGGCAGCGCGAGCGGTTTCGGGTTCATATTCGGGCGGCGAGGGCGGTCAACAAGCCCCTGATCATTCACACCCGGGAGGCGGCCGACGACACGCTGCGCATCCTTCGCGAGGAGGGCGCCGAGCAGGTGGGCGGTGTGATGCATTGCTTCACGGAATCTGTGGCTGTGGCCCGGGCCGCAATTGACATGAATTTCCTCATCTCCCTTTCGGGCATCGTGACCTTCAAAAACGCGACCCAGGTCCATGACGTGGCACGCGAGATTCCACTTGAACATCTCATGATCGAGACGGATTCACCCTTTCTTGCGCCAGCCCCCCATCGCGGCAAAACCAACGAACCGTCCTATGTGGTGTGGGTTGCCAAGCGGATTGCCGAACTCAAGGGGCTCGATGTGGCTGAGGTTGCAAAGGCCACGAGCGCCAACTTTCAACGCTTTGCGTCTGGAGAACTCGGGCGCAAAGGCTTAGGGGGGAATTCTCAATGAAGCATTCCACAAAGCTTTTTCCATCCGCTTCGCGTCGTATTCCCAGACTTCCCATCTCCCTCGCGGCCCTAGCCGTGCCACTTGCCCTAGCGCCCGCTGCGGTGTTCGGCTTCGTCAGCCCACCCACCTTGCCGGCCCCACCCGCTTCTGATGCGCCTCAGGCCGCACAGCCCGCGACGGTTGCTCCGAATGCCATGGACACCACGCCCGATTTTCGTGGCTTCGGGCTGCAGGCCTTTGGGCTTGCCATTCGCTCGAATGATGAGACCTTTGTGGGCCAGATGCAAGCTTTGGGGTTGGGGCCAGGCTATAAAGCCAGCCTGAGGAATAACCTTCTGATGATGGCCATTCGCGAGGGCGCCGATAAGGTGGCGCTTGAGATGTTGAAGTTCGTCGAATGGCAGACCAAAGAGGTGCTGGAATACCGCAACAGCATTAATGAGACCGCCATGATGCTGGCAGCCATCAAGGGGCTGGATGGCGTTATCCGGGAACTGTTGAAACTCAAGGCCGAGGTCAACCACGAAGGCTGGGCACCGCTGCACTACGCGGCAAGTGCTGGGCATCTTTCCACCGTCCGCCTGTTGGTGGAATCCGACGCCTACATCGATGCGGCCAGTCCCAATGGGACGACGCCCTTGATGATGGCCGTGCGTTTCAATCACCAAAAGGTGGCGGGTGAGTTGCTGCGCCTTGGGGCGGACCCAACAGTGACGAATCAGGGGGGATACACCGCAAGGGATTACGCCGTTCGCGCCAACAACGAGGCCTTGGCACGGTGGCTCGAGGCGGAGGAAATCGCTTTTACAAACAGATATTTAGCGAACCTTCCTAAGGACGGTTCT
>JBBAQV010000016.1:0-16841 GCA_040400125.1 Burkholderiaceae bacterium | reverse complement strand
GGGGGTGGTGTGATGTTGAATCGGCGGCCTTACTCACTGCGGCGGCGAATGCTGGTCAGTCTTTTGGCGATGATGGTGATTGTGATGGGTAGCGTGGGGCTGGCTGCCCACTGGGTGAGCGAACACGAGACCGACGAAATTTTCAGTGCACGCCTCGCCACCTCGGCGCGCGTGCTTGAAGCGCTTCTTGCCCGTCAGCTTGAGAAAGCGACTCTTGAAAAACCCATTGAGATCTCCCTTCCCAAGGAACTTGAAAAGCGATCTGGGGACGAGAAGCTTCATTCCGGACATCCCTATGAAAGCAAGATTGCTTTTCAGGTCTGGACCGATGATGGACGCCTCCTCGCAAAATCAGCGACAGCCCCGGAGCTGCCACTCGGCCCGCGGGTCAGTGGATTTCATGCCCATTGGGTTGGCCATGATCTCTGGCAGGTTTTTGCCCTGCCGTCGAAGTCAGTCTGGATTTTTGCAGCGGAACTCAATGAGGTTCGGGATGAGATCTCCGCTGAAATTAGTGTGAGTATTTTGATGCCACTGCTTGCGGGTGGAGGCGTGTTGCTGGTCCTGGTGAATTTTCTTGCATTGCGTGCCATTCGCCCGGTGGAAGCCCTGGCCCAGAAAATCGCCGAGCGCAAACCAGATTCGCTTGAGCCGATTGTTCTGCCAGACATGCCTTCCGAGCTCCAGCCCGTGATTCTTGAGTTGAATGACCTTTTGGATCGGGTTGAGAAGGCCTTTGCCCAAGAGCAACGGTTTATCGACGCAGCGGCCCACGAGCTTCGCACCCCCATCGCAGCCTTGCACCTTCATTTGCAGAACGCGGCATCAGCGGGCTCTCTGCAGGAGGTCAATGCCTCGGTGAGCCTTGCCTTAGAGGCGTCACGGCGTGCCACGAAACTTGCGGACCAGCTCTTGTTTTTTAGTCGAGTCAGCTCACAGACGGCGTTCGAAGAGCGCTCATGGATTGACCTGCATCACGCGGTCTCTCAGGTTGGCGAGATGATGCGTCCGATTTTTGAGGGACGTGGCCAAGCCTTGAACGTGCTTGGTGATGGCCATCAGACGGTATTCGCCGAGCCCATCAAGATGCATCGCTTGATTCAAAACCTTCTTGAAAATGCCTCCCAGTACGGGGATGTCTCGTCCATGATTGAGGTCACGATTTCTGAAACCCCGGAATGGATTGAGTTGCACTTTGATAATTTTGGTGACCCGATCCCCGAGGGGGAACGCGAAATGATCTTCAAGCCCCATGTCCGGGGCGAACACTCAAGCCATCGAGTGGCGGGTGGTGGACTGGGACTTGCCATCGTGCAAGAGATTGCCCAGCAGCATGGCGGAAGTGTCAGCGCGCGAGACAGGCCGCATGGGCGAGGCGCGCGCGTGACGGTGAGACTTCCTTTAACGCGGGTGGCGAGCGGCCGGCTTTCCTGATGCCGCACCTGGTTTTGACGAGAAACTCGGTTTGCCCGCAAAGCCCGCCTTCGCTGCAAATCCGGGCTTGGAGGAAAAGCTTGGCTTGTCCGCGGAGGCGGCTGGTTTACCCGATGGGCCTGGCTTTCGGCTAAAAGGTTTCTTTGACGATTCGGCATGGGCCGATTGCCCACCTGAATAACCACCCGACCGGTGTCCTGATCGTGGGGCGCCGGGGCGCGAGCCGGGATGTGGACCTGAGCGCGGACCCGAGCGTGGGCCGCGGGGCTCGTCACGACGGACGGCACCCGGGGGCAGGGCAATCAAGGTGAAACGTCCGGTGCGACCCACATGTTCAGGGAGCTCTTTCACCGCCTCCAGTGAGGTGTTGGTGAGGCGCTCAATATCGCGAAGAAGATTCCGTTCGGATCGGTCGCAGAGTGAAATGGCAATGCCACTCCTACCGGCGCGTCCAGTGCGGCCGATTCGGTGGACGTAGGCCTCTGGCATCATGGGCATGTCAAAGTTAACAACGTGTGAGACGTTGTCAACATCAAGACCTCGAGCGGCGACATCGGTGGCGACCAAAATCTTTGTGGCCCCTGACTTGAACTGGGCCAATGCGCGGTTGCGTTGACCCTGGCTTTTGTCCCCGTGGATCCCCACGCTTCGCAGGCCCGCGTCGTTGAGCATGCGCTCAACCTTGTCGGTGCCACGCTTGGTGCGTGTGAAGACGATGGCCCGGTCCACTTCGCGGGCGGCGAGAAGGTCGACCAAGAGTTCACTCTTGAGCGACTGCTCGATCATGATGACTTCCTGGTGAATCTTCTCCGCAGGCTTGGATTCGGCGGCCACGGCGATTTCTCTGGGCTGGCGCATGAACTCCTGGGCCAGTGCACGGATGGGGCGCGGCATGGTGGCTGATAAAAGAAGTGTCTGACGGTCTTGGCATATCTTGCGCATGATCTCTTCGATGGCGGGCATGAATCCGAGGTCGAGCATCTGATCGGCTTCATCGAGCACGATGATGTTGGTCTTATCGAGACGTGCCTTACCGCTTCGAACATGGTCCAGGAGTCGGCCGGGTGTGGCGACAACAATGTCCAGCCCATTGGAGAGTGCCTTGATCTGGGGCACGGGACTGGCACCACCGACCACGAGGGCCACCGAGGGGCGCATGAATTTGCCGTAGGTGCGAATACTGTCGCAGATCTGGCTGGCAAGTTCACGGGTGGGGGCCAGAACCAGGGTGGTGAAACAGCGCGGCCCTGGGCCAGACCATTTCTCAGCGCCGAGGCGCTTGGCGGCAAGGTTATGAAGGATGGGCAAAACGAACGAGGCGGTTTTGCCGGTGCCCGTTTGCGCGATGCCAATCACGTCATGACCTTCGATCATGGACGGAATGACCTCGGCCTGGATGGGTGTGGGGTGGGTGTAGCCTTCGGCCGCGACGGCACGAAGCAATGGTTCGGCAAGGCCGAGTTCAGCAAATGTTTTCAAAATAGTCTTTCTTGATTGGAGGCGCGAATTACCGCGAGGAATGCGGTCGGCCAAGCAAACAAGAATCGAATGGATGCTCCTACTACGGCATCAGAGGCTAAACGCAAGGGCGCAGTGTAATCGATTTCGTTGCGGCGCAACCAAAAATCTTGCGGATCATCCGATTTGGGGGCAAAGAAGGGGTGGGTGGGTTGTTTCTCGCTTTGAAACGTCATTATTTTTCATAATGTAAAAATATGGCGCATTGCAGCAAAAAAGCGGAAAAAGAGCTTGCGCTGGCGGCTTTGTTTAGGTCAAATCACTTTTGTGCGCTGCATCAAGTTGTTGGCGCAACTCAATACCAACCCATTAATGAATCGAATCTTCAGGAGAAAAGCATGAAAAACGTAAACGAGCAGATCGCAGAAATCGCCAAAACCAGCGTGGAGTCCGTGGTTGAGGTGTCCAGTGTGGCCATGAACGGCGTTGAGAAAATGGTTGACCTTCAGCTGAAAGTGACCAAGACCGCCATGAGCCAGGGTGCTGAGAACATGAAGGCACTTGCCTCGGCCAAAGACATTCAGGAATTCTTGAAGGTCCAGTCGGCGTTCGCATTGCCCTCACTCGAGAGCGCCGTGGCCTACATGAACGCTGCTTACGGCATCGCTTCAGAGACCGCCAACACCTTTGCCAAAATGGCCGAGTCGCAGATTTCTGCTGGCAACGAAAAGATCACCACGGCTGTCGAAGAGTTCTCGAAGAATGCGCCCGCAGGTTCCGAGAGCGGTGTTGCACTGGTTCGCTCCGCTCTGACCGCTGCGAACGCTGCCTACGAGACGGCCAGCAAAGCAGCCAAGCAGGCTGTTGCTGCAGTGGAGCAGAATGTTCAGTCCGCCACTAAGGCTGGCGTGAATGCTGCTTCCAATGCGCTGAAGGTTGCCTAAGCTTTACCGGCATCTCTGCAGCCATCCAAACGCCAGTTGAAATTCAACTGGCGTTTTTTTTGGTCGTATGCCGGGACTTTGCCGGAGCTCTTCATGTCGGAGCCCTTAAGGCTCGAGTGATTTGACCACGCGACGCATGGTCGCGTCGTCGGGGTCGGGTTCGATTTCAAAACCAAGTTTGGTCATCAGACGAAGCATCAGTCCGTTATTGGCCAAGACATAGCCCTCAATCGTCTGAAGGTGCTGATCACGGGCGACATCAATCAGTGACTTCATGAGCTTTGATCCAATCCCCTGGTTCTGATAGGCGTCGGCCACCACAAGCGCGAATTCAGCGCTCTCGGCATTGGGCAACAGGGCATAACGCGCAACCCCGATCAACTCCTCTTGGTCATGCCGGCCGACGGTGGCCACCAAGGCCATGTCGCGGTGGTAGTCAATCTGGGTGAAACGGGCAAGCTGCTTGGGCGTGAATGATTTCACGTTGGCGAGAAATCGCATAAAACGGGATTCCTCGGAAAGATTGGCCAAGAGGTGATTCAGCCGATCGCTGTCATTCCAACGAATGGGACGAATTTCGTAAGTGCCGTCTCTGGGCAGTGGGTACTGGGCTGTGAGGTGCCCTGGATAAGGCATGATGGAAAGATGTCCATATCGAGGCATGTGCTGCCCCTGAGTCGATTCGATCACCATCCGTGCGTCCAGCACGATGGCGTCTTGATCCGACACGATCACCGGATTGATATCGATTTCTCGAATCGCCGGCAGCTCACAAATTAAATCCGACACCTTCAGTAAGAGGCGTTCAATTTTTTCAATGGCTGGATGAGGCCGGTCGGAGTTGTGATGCGCTTGCTCATCAAGAAGTGTCTGCCCCAGCTGGGTTCGCTCGATTAAGCGTTGGGCCAGCAGTCCATTGAGTGGGGGCAGTTCAAGTGCTCGATCACGGACCCAGCGGACTTTTTCTCCGCCGGGGCCAAAGGAGATCACCGGCCCAAAAAGGGGGTCGGTGGTCATGCCAATGTGGGCTTCGGTGGACCGGCTTCGCTCGATGAAGCGTTGCACCACCACGCCTTCAATCCTCGCCGTTGGGGCCAGTTCGCGAACGCGGTTGATCAAGTCATCAAATGCCTCTCGAACCTCTTGCGCGGTTCCCAAATTGAGTCGCACGCCATCCACCTCGGATTTATGAATGATGTCCGGCGAATTGATTTTGAGCGCGACGGGGAACCCAATCTGATGGGCAATTAATGCTGACTCATTGGCGGATCGCGCGGAGATGGTTGTGGACACGGCGATGCCAAAGGCAGACAGAAGTGACTTGGATTCCATCTCCGTGAGGGTATGGCGACGATCAGCAAGGGCACCTTCAATGATCATCCGAGCCCCGTCGAGGTCCGGCTCATCATCAAGGCTGAGTACTGGAGAGATCTGCTGCAAGAGCTCCTGGTTTTGTTTGAACGTGGTCAGTGCATGCAGCGCATCAACCGCCGCCTCGGGTGTCCGAAAGGCAGGAACACCCTGGGATGAAAGCCAGTTACGAGCCTCGCGGGTTGACTGATCACCCAGCCAGCAGCCGATCACCAGCTTTTCGGTGGTGGCCGAAGCCTGGGCCACGGCCTTGGTGATGGCTCCCGTGTCGACACTCAGGTGTGGTGAGTGAATGGCAAGAATCACATCGACATCAGGATTGGCATCCAGCTCACGAATCGCTTCTTGATAGGCCAGCCCGTCGCTGTCATCTCGGATGATGATGGGATTGTGTTGGGGGAGGGCCGGTAGACGAATGTTGAGAGCTCGAACCAGGTCTTGCACCAGTAGAGCGGGGCCGCGTCCGTTGCTGATGACCGCGAGTTGTCTGCCGTTCGGAGGACGATTCGAGGTCAGGACGCGCACGGCAGCAAAGAGCTGCAGGAAATAATTCACGCGCACGGCACCGGATCGACGAATCGCTGCATCGAAGACATCGTCACTGCCGACGAGAGCCTGGGTGTGGGTGAGCGGGTCCGTCGGGGCATGCGTGGTTGCGCCGGCTTTCAAAAGAATGACGGGCTTAAGACCTGCCGCAGCACGGAGTGCACTCAGAAATGCCCGCGGGTTAGCCACACATTCCAGATAGATCACGATGGCCTGGGTCTCGTGGTCGTTGGCCAGGTAATCGAGCGCTCGAGCCAGATCAACATCGCATTCATTGCCCAGCGTGATGACCGCTGAAAACCCCACCTTGTATTCCCCGGCCCAATCCAAAATGGCCGAGGCCAAGGCGCCGGATTGAGACAAAAGCGCCACACGACCTTGAAGAGCTGTGGTGCTGCAGGCGCTGGCATTGAGTCCAATGGATGGACGTTGAATTCCAAAGGAGGCGGGACCCACCAGCGCAATACCGAGTCGTCGCGCCTCGTCACGCAAGTCGTTTTGGAGGGGGACGCTGACGTTGCTGGTCAGAATGACGGCGGCTTTGCATCGTCGCGATGCGGCCTCGTTAAGGGACTGACGCAGGGAATTCGGCGCGCTTGCAATGAGGGCGAGATCGAGTTTTTCGTCGGGGACCTCAGGCCAGAAGCTCACTTTGGCATGGGATCGACTCAGTTGTTCCCGGAGGGCTTTTTGGGTGACCGCGGAGGTGGCGTGATCGAACCACACCGCGATGGTGTTGGGTTCAATCAGGGGTGTTAGAAGGTGTTGGTCCATAGCGTCTGCCGGGAATTGATGCGGCGCACAATGAACCTTAGCACAGCCCCGGTAATAAGTGAATGACGGGTCACCAAACCCGAAGCTTTTCCTGAGTCAGAAAGCAGATGCGGGTTCGGACTCACCGAAAGTCACCACGTGGTCGGCTTCAAGCCGAATGCCGATCGGTTCGTCCAGATCATGGTTGTGATGACTTGGAACCAGAGAGAGGATCTGCTCGCCGTTAGGCAACTCGAGGGTGTAGAGAAAGTCGGCTCCACGAAACGCCTTGCGAACCACCCGGGCGGTGAGCTTCGAGGCGTCGTCATGAACCACGTCATCCGGGCGAAGCAGCACGCGCACATCCTTTGAAGCTACTGACTCATGGCAGCAGCAGGGCTTCAGCGCAAGATCGCCTAAAGGCGTATTGACTCGGTGCCCGTGCTGCGCGCCGCTGATCAAAGCACCTTCACCCACAAAGCGGGCCACCGCTGCGGAGTTTGGCTCGTGATAAAGCACGTAAGGGTCGCCCCACTGGGCAAGCTCCCCATCAAACAGGACCCCGACTTCATCGGCCACGGCAAAGGCCTCGTGCTGATCATGGGTCACTAGGATGGCCGTGGTCTGAGTTTCTTCAAGGATGTCTCGAACTTCCCGCGCGAGTCGCTCACGAAGGGCGATATCGAGATTCGAGAAAGGCTCATCAAGCAGGACCAAGCCGGGTCGCGGTGCCAGTGCCCGGGCAAGCGCCACACGCTGCTGCTGGCCGCCGGAGAGTTCATGAGGATATCGGTCCATGTGAGGCAAGAGCCCCACGAGTTTGATCATCTCAAGGGCGTCTGAAGGGGGCGTCTTTCCTGAGAGTTTTTTGCCCTGGGTGAGTCCAAAGGCGACGTTTTCGGCAACCGTCAAATGCGGAAAGAGGGCGTAGTCCTGAAAGACCACGCCGACGCTCCGCTTCTCTGGGGGTAGCCATGATTTCGGCGAGGCGATTGACTGGTCGTTGAGCCATATTTCGCCTTGAGAGATTCCAATAAAGCCGGCGACAGCGCGAAGAATGCTGGTCTTGCCGCAGCCCGAAGGGCCGAGCAGGCAGCCGATCTTTCCCTTGCCAAGGGAAAAGCTAACGTCATGGGCCGCCTCGATGAAGCCGCTCTTCGAGCGGGAGTCCTCGTAGGTGATGGAGACGTTCTTAAGAACCAGGGTGTCCATGGCGAATTGGTTGGTTTGGATGCAGATGATTATAATTCTCATTTGGCAAAAAGTCGTCAATGACCCATTCCAGCTCAACCATGGTTCAGCGCTCGCAAGACCGACCAGCGCCCCGCCCGCTAACAGCGATCACGGTGGTGCTGGTGGCGGCCATCCTCTTGCCCCTCGCGGCCGTTGCGGCATTTGGCCTTCAGGCGATGATGGCCCCGGAGGTGCTTCAGAACCTTTTGGAGTCGGTGCTTCCGGGCTATCTCATCAACACCTTGGCCCTGTCAGCGCTTGCTGGCGTGGTCGCCTTGGTGCTTGGCGTGCCTGCCGCCTGGATGGTGACTGCCTATGATTTCCGTGGCAGGGGCCTTCTGGAATGGTCCCTGGTCCTGCCCATGGCCATGCCGGCCTATGTGCTCGCCTACGCGTATACCGACGCCTTGGACCCCTCAGGTTGGCTTTACCGCGATATCGCCAATGGTCTTGCGATTCTTGGCGTGACGCTTCCTCGGATCGACATCCGTTCCCTTTGGGGTGCGGGTCTGGTGCTTGGGGTGGCGCTCTCGCCTTACGTTGCGCTTCTTTCGAAGACTGCCTTTGCAGAACGCCAAGGCGCTGCCTTTGACGCGGCTCGTGCCATGGGTCTGGGGCCGATCAAGATTTTTCTCAGGCTTGCCGTGCCACTGGCTCGGCCGGCCTGGATTGCCGGTCTGGCTCTGGTGGTGATGGAATGTTTTGCGGACTACGGGACAGTGGCGTTTTTCTCTGTGCCGACGTTGTCGACGGGATTATTCAAGGCCTGGTTTAGTTATGGCGATCGTTCAACCGCTGCTCTGATTGCACTTTTTTTGATGGTCACGGTGGCTATCCTGATCTGGCTTGAAGTCAAAGCGCGAGGCAAAGCCCAGTGGGCGACTGGGCGAACGGGGACTCGGTCAAGACCCATTCGAGTTCATGGAAAAGCGGCATGGCTCATGCGACTGGTCTGCGCCATCCCCGGAGTGATTGGATTTTTGATCCCGCTTGCACTTTTGCTTCATGCGGGGATCAGCGCAGAGAGCTACCCACAGTGGGTGAAGCTTGGCCAGCAGGCGGCAAGCTCCATCCTGCTTGGAATGGCGGCCGTTGCCCTGATCGTGCCAAGTGCGTGGGTTGCGGGCTACGCCCTTCGATCTGGAAATAGGCTTGCCACTCAGTCGGTTCGAATTGCCTCGGCGGGCTATGCCATGCCTGGACTCGTGATTGCGGTGGGCCTTTTGGCCTGGTCAGGCCTGTTCACACAGCTTGCGGATGCCTGGCTTGGATGGCGGATCGCCCTGGTGGGGACCGGCGTGTTGCTTTTGGGGGCCTACCTGACGCGCTTTTTTGCCGTGGGTTTAAGTTCAATTGAGAGCGGACTGTCGCGTATCACCCGAAATATTGAGTGGTCGGCAAGCAGTCTTGGGCTCTCTCCGTTTCGAATTTTTCAATCCATTCATCTGCCGCTTATGACGCGAGCAACGGGGGTTGCGGCTTTGCTTGTGTTTGTGGATGTGGTGAAGGAGCTTCCCGCGACGCTGGTGCTGCGGCCCTTTAACCTGGAGACTCTTGCCGTGGCGGCGCATCACCTTGCCGCTGATGAGCTGTTGTCGGAGGCCGCGTGGCCAGCCATCATGATCGCCCTGGTGGGGCTTTTGCCTCTGTTGGTGCTTGGCCCTGCGCTGCAACGTGGCAAGTCTTAGCGGTGAAGGAAGACGAAGGGAAGAAGACGAAGGAGAATCAGCGCAGCATCAGAAGTTCCTGTGACGCCCGGCGTTTTTCCCCCACAACACGCCGAACGGTGTAACTCCCGTCAGCCTTCATCGTCCAGGAAAGCGCATTGTCTCGAAGATGGCACTGCAGGCCTTCGCGCATGACACGAAGCTTCAGTTTGCGATCAAGAATGGGGAAGGCAAGCTCCACGCGGCGGAAAAAGTTTCGGTCCATCCAGTCCGCCGAGGAGAGGTAGAGATCGTCTTTGCCACCATTGCGGAAGTAAAAAATCCGGCTGTGCTCGAGGAATCGTCCAATGGTGGAACGCACATTGATGTTTTCAGAGAGCCCAGGCACCTTGGGTCGAAGCACACAGACACCTCGAACGATGAGGTCAATCTTCACGCCGGCCTGACTTGCTTTGTATAAGGCTTCAATCACACCGTGTTCCACCAGCGAATTCATCTTGGCAATGATGCGTGCGGGCTTGCCGCCTTTCGCCAGGGTGGCCTCGCGCTCGATGGCTTGGATCACTCGGGCATGCAGGGTGAAGGGCGACTGCCAAAGGGTCTTGAGGGTGTTGGCCTTACCCAGCCCGGTGAGCTGCTGGAACACCTCGTGAACATCAAGACAGATGTCGTCGTTGGCGGTGAAAAGACCAAAGTCGGTGTAGAGCTTGGCGGTTCGAGGGTGGTAGTTACCCGTGCCAAGGTGGGCATAGCGGCGCATGCCGTCTTTTTCGCGGCGAACCACCAGACACATCTTGGCGTGGGTTTTATTGCCCACCACGCCAAACACCACATGGGCTCCCGCTTCTTCAAGCTTTGAGGCCCAGTTGATATTCGTCTCTTCGTCAAAGCGCGCCATGAGTTCGACCACCACCGTGACTTCTTTGCCGGCACGGGCCGCGATGAGAAGTGACTCCATGAGTTCCGATGTTTGCCCCGTGCGATAGATGGTCTGCTTGATGGCCACGACGTTGGGGTCTGTGGCGGCAAGGCGGATGAAATCCGAGACGCTTGCGAAGGCTTCGTAGGGGTGGTGAACCAGGACATCTTGTTTGCGCAAGACATCGAAATGACGGCCCGCTTCAAAGGCGCTGGGGTATCGGGGAACAAAGCCAGGAAACTTCAGATCCGGTCGATCGACAAGGTCCGGCAGCTGCATGAGCCGAACCATATTGACCGGTCCCGACACACGGTAACAGTCAAGCTCGGAGAGTCCGAACTCATTGCGCAGCAGTTTTAAGACTTTGTCGGATGTGCTTTCCGAGACTTCGAGTCGAACCGCGTCACCGAACTGGCGTTGTGAGAGTTCCCCCTGAAGGGCCTGTCGAAGGTCGGTGACTTCCTCTTCGTCCACGAAGAGGTCGCTGTTGCGGGTGACGCGAAACTGGTGCACCCCGTGCACCGTCATTCCTGGGAAGAGCTCGTGAACAAAGCCCTGCACAAATGACGACAACATCATGAAGCCGTGGTCATAGCCCGAGATCGCTTTTGGCATCGCGACAAGCCGGGGGAGGGCGCGCGGAGCCTGAACGACCGCAATGCCACTGTCTCGACCAAAGGAGTCCTTACCCTCGAGTTCAACGATGAAGTTCAAGCTTTTGTTCAGTACCCGTGGGAATGGGTGGGTCGGCGAAAGCCCAATCGGCGTCAGAACAGGCAAGACTTCCTGGGAAAAATACTCGTGCGCCCACTGTCGTTGCTCGGTGTTCAGACTGGCCGCAAGGTGAAAGTAAATGCCCTGTTTTTCCAGCAAAGGGAAGAGCTGGGTGTTGAGAATTCGGTACTGACGATCAATCAGTTCGTGGGCGCGTTCCGAGACCTCGCGATAGGTGGTGGTGGCAGAGTACCCGTCGCTCTGAACCTGATCCGGGTTGCTTTTGAGCTGGGCCTTGATTCCAGCCAGTCGAATTTCAAAGAGCTCATCCAGGTTGCTGGAAACAATGCAGATGTACTTGAGCTTTTCAAGCGCCGGCACCGTGGGGTCTTCCGACATCGCCAGAACCCGTTCGTTAAAGGCGAGCAGGCTCAGTTCACGGTTAAGAAAGGGGTGAAGCAGGGGGCTGGAAGTTTTCGGCATGGGGGCTAGGCTAACGGGGAAGTGTGACGCTCATATGACGGCTGCGCAATCAAAAGAATCCCCAAACTGAGCGACAATAGCGCTGCTATGCCGATGTCGAACCCACTGAAGTTAGTTGCTGCCGTGGACCTTGGGTCCAATAGCTTTCATCTGCTGATTGGCAGGGTGGACGAATCGTCACTTGGCCATCAGATCTACCCCCTCGATAGCCTCAAAGAAGTCGTGCGCCTTGCGGCCGGTCTTGGGGCCGACAAAAAGCTCGACCAAGCGTCCCAGTCGCGGGCCATCTTGGCCCTGCAGCGATTCGGCGAGCGTCTTCGATCGTTTTCCCCGGATCGAGTGCGTGCGGTGGCCACCAACACCCTGAGGGTGGCCAAAAACGGCGCTGAATTCTTAAAAACTGCAGAGGCCGCCCTTGGTTTTCCCATCGAGGTCATCGCCGGCCAGGAGGAAGCCCGTCTCATTTATGCCGGGGTTGCCCACAGCCTTCCTCGCGATGGTCAGAGGCGACTGATCATTGACATTGGCGGGGGCTCAACGGAATTCATTATTGGCGCTGATTATCAGCCCAGGGTGTTAGAAAGCGTCTATGTCGGGTGCGTTCGATTCAGCAGGGAATTCTTTCCGGGCGGTGTGATCACCCGCACAGGGATGAAGTCGGCGATTCTCTCTGCCCGCGAGGAAATTCAGGTCATTCGAGAAGCATTCAAAGAGCAGGGTTGGCAGCAGGCAGTCGGCTCCAGCGGAACGGCCAAGGCGATTGTTGAAGTGCTGGTCTCCAATGGGCTCTCTCCTGATGGCATCACGGCAGAGGCCTTGGAGAAGTTACGTAATCTTTTAGTGAAGGCAGGGCGCGCAGAAGATTCGGGGCTGCAGGGCCTGAAACCCGACCGGCTTCCTGTTTTTGCCGGTGGGGTGGCCATCATGTCCGCCATCTTCGATGAGCTGGATATCGACGTCATGCATTACGGTGAAGGCGCGCTTCGCCTGGGGGTTCTCTATGACCTGGTCGGGCGTACCCAGTTTGAGGACATGCGCAAGATCGGTGTCGAGCAGGCGATGCGGCGCTACTCGGTTGACACAGAGCAGGCCCGGCGTATCGCGGAGCTCTCGCTTCAGCTTTGGCGTGATCTCAGCCTTGGCACCGATGAAGAGCGCCAGGCGATTGAACAGCAGATTCAATGGGCGGCATGCCTGCATGAGATCGGTCATTCAATCTCCCACAACGGCTACCACAAGCATTCCGCCTACATTCTCAACCATGCCGACATGCCGGGGTTTTCTCGCCAAGAGCAGCAAATGCTGGCGGCGTTGGTGCTGGGTCATCAGGGCAAGCTCAGCAAGACCCAGGCAATGATTAACAGCCCATCGCTCTGGGCGGGACTTCTGTGTTTTCGTTTGGCTTGCCATTTTTACCGCAGACGTCTGCCCATGGATCTGCCGATCATTCGGCTCGAGAGAGTCTCCACAGGCTATCGCTTATCGGTTGAGGAGGCTTGGCTTGCGGAACATCCCCTGACCGAATTCGGCCTTTCCCAAGAGGTTCTTGAATGGGCAAAGGTTGGAATTGATTTACAATTGGAGGCTGTTCAGGCTGAGCCCCGCGGAAAACCCCGCGGCCGTTCGGTCTCGGCAGGCGCGTAGCTCAGCTGGTTAGAGCACCACCTTGACATGGTGGGGGTCGTTGGTTCGAGTCCAATCGCGCCTACCAATCAATTTCGAAGCCGTAACCACTCAATTTCTGCTGGCAACACGCTCGTATGGTCAACATTACGCTTCCCGATGGCGCTGTGAAATCCTTTCCTCAGCCGGTGAAGGTGGCCGAGGTTGCCGCAAGCATCGGTGCGGGGCTTGCCAAAGCAGCGATCGCGGGTAAGGTCGACGGAGAATTGGTCGACACCAGTTTCCTGATTGATCGCGATGTCCGTCTTGCCATCGTCACCGAAAAAGATGCCGAAGGCCTTGAGATCATTCGGCACTCGAGCGCCCACCTTCTTGCCTATGCTGCGCAGAAGCTCTTTCCGGGGCTTCAGGTCACCATTGGCCCAGTGATCGAAAACGGCTTCTATTACGACTTCTCCTACGAGCGTCCCCTCACACCCGAAGACCTCGAGGCCATGGAGGCCAAGATGCGAGAGCTCGCGGCCCGAGACGAGCCCGTGGTTCGCGAGGTCTGGAACCGTGACGACGCCGTGAAGCTTTTTTTGGGCATGGGCGAAAAATACAAGGCGGAGATCATCGGCTCGATCCCTGCGGACCAGCCCATTTCGCTTTACCGCGAGGGCGACTTCGTCGACCTCTGCCGTGGCCCCCATGTGCCGTCCACGGGCAAGTTAAAGGTCTTCAAGCTCATGAAGGTTGCTGGTGCCTATTGGCGTGGCGATCATCGTACTGAAATGCTTCAGCGGGTGTACGGCACCGCCTTTGCAAAAAAGGAAGAGCTCGAGGCCTACCTGCATCAGCTCGAAGAGGCTGAAAAGCGCGATCACCGCAAGCTTGGCAAGGCCCTTGATCTTTTTCATATGCAAGACAATGCGCCGGGCATGGTGTTCTGGCACCCTAAGGGCTGGTCCATTTGGCAACAGGTCGAGCAGTACTTAAGGAAGGTCTACGTCGAGAGCGGCTATCAAGAAGTTCGTTGTCCGCAGATCCTGGACCGCTCGCTCTGGGAGGCCTCGGGTCATTGGGAACATTACAAGGACAACATGTTCACCACCGCCTCGGAAAACCGCGATTACGCGGTCAAGCCAATGAACTGTCCGGGGCACATCCAGGTCTTCAATTCCGGCCTTCGCAGTTATCGCGATCTTCCCCTGCGCTACGGTGAATTCGGGTCATGCCATCGCAATGAATCATCAGGTAGCCTTCATGGCCTGCTTCGGGTTCGCGGATTCACCCAAGACGACGGCCACATTTTTTGCACGGAAGATCAGATTCAGTCCGAGGTGGATGCCTTCACCCGCAAGCTCTTGCAGGTCTATCGCGATTTTGGGTTTGAGAATGTCATTTATCGGCTCTCAACCCGCCCGGCGAATCGGGTGGGGTCGGATGAAAGCTGGGACAAGGCCGAGAAGGCGCTGGCCCAGGCGCTGGACAGCGTGGGCGTTGCCTGGGAAGAGCTCAAGGGCGAAGGTGCCTTTTATGGCCCGAAGATTGAATATTCCCTGAAAGACTCCCTTGGAAGGGTCTGGCAGTGCGGCACGATCCAGGTTGACTTCAACATGCCGGTGCGCCTTGGGGCCGAATTCGTCGATGCCGACAACACCCGAAAGCCTCCCGTGATGCTTCACCGGGCCATTGTGGGTTCGCTTGAGCGATTCATTGGAATCCTCATCGAAAACTTCGCCGGAGCCATGCCGGTCTGGCTCTCACCGGTTCAGGTGGTCGTGGCCTCCATCACCGATGCCCAGGCGGATTACGCTGAAAGTGTGGCGAAAACCCTGCAAAGTCATGGCTTTCGGGCCCAGGCGGATTTGCGAAGTGAGAAAATCTCCCTTAAAATCAGAGAGTTAAGCCTGCAAAAAGTGCCTTACATCTTGGTCGTTGGTGACAAAGAAAAGGCGTCGGGGCAGGTCACCGTCCGTGCCCGAGGGGGTACCGATCTCGGTGCAATGGCCGCAGACGCCTTTTGCCAGAAGCTCGATCAAGAGAGCAGCGCCCGGCAGTGAAGGCGTCGATTTTTTTAGACGTTTAGAAGGAACACAATAATCGCTACAGATCGTTCGCATCGCATCAATGGGGAAATTAACGCGCCTGAAATTCGTTTGGTTGGCGTGGATAACGAAGCACTAGGAATTGTCAAAGTTGCACAGGCCCTGTTAATGGCCGACGAAGCCGACGTTGATCTGGTGGAAATTGCGCCTCAGGCTGAACCTCCCGTTTGCAAGCTCATGGATTACGGGAAGTTCAAATACCAAGAGCAGAAACGTGCCCACGATGCCCGGCTGAAGCAAAAAGTCATTCAGGTTAAAGAGGTGAAATTCCGGCCCGGTACCGATGAAAACGACTACCAGGTGAAGTTTCGGAATGTCACCAGGTTTTTGGAAGAGGGTGATAAGGTCAAAATCACACTTCGTTTTCGTGGCCGGGAAATGGCCCACCAGGAATTCGGGGTGCGGATGCTTGAAAGGCTTCGTACCGAACTCGATGAGGTTGCCGTTGTCGAGCAGATGCCCAAGCTTGAGGGCCGCCAGATGGTGATGGTGATCTCACCGAAGAAGAAGAAGTAAACCGTTGGCCGTTCCATTTGGGCTGACGTGTTTCAGAGTTTGTAGTCTGTTGTTGGTTGTAAGAAGCAAGAAGTAAGAAGTAAGACGGCAAAGAATCGCCTTGCCAGGTTGTTAAAGTGTGTTGACCCGGGGCCTTGGGGCCAGTCATCGCCACCTGAGCGGGTGTAAAAAACGGAGCATTTCATGCCCAAAATGAAGACCAAAAAAGCGGCTGCCAAGCGCTTTCAGGCTCGCGGAAGCGGGTCGATCAAGCGTGCGCACGCCACCAAGCGCCACATCCTGACCAAGCGCACCACCAAGAACAAGCGTCAGCTGCGTGGAACCCTCACCGTTCATGAGTCCGACATCAAGCATGTTCGAGCCATGATGCCCTACGCGTAAAGGAGAAGAACAATGCCTCGCGTAAAACGTGGAGTTACCGCAAGAGCCCGTCACAAAAAGATCTTGGCCATGGCCAAGGGCTATCGTGGCCGTCGCAACAATGTCTTTCGAGTCGCCAAGCAGGCCGTCATGCGTGCAGGCCAATACGCTTACCGCGATCGACGCAACCGCAAGCGCGTATTTCGTGCGCTCTGGATCACGCGTATCAACGCCGCATGCCGCTCGCTCGATATCAACTACAGCCGGTTCATTGCCGGCCTAAAGAAGGCGAACATCGATCTGGACCGCAAAGTCTTGGCCGACCTCGCCGTGATGGACAAGCCAGCCTTTGCATCGATCGTTGCCACCGTCAAGGCGGCACTCGGTCGTTAGTCGTTTCAAACAATCGCTTCAAATCATCGACCCCAGGTCTGGGGTCGATGCCCTCTGGGCTCATGAACTCGTTGCATCCCGTTCAATCTTGTTTTGATTTGGGCATCCTATGACCGATCTCGATCAGCTCGTTCGTGACGCTGAACAAGCATTCTCCCAGGCGGCAACCCCCGCCGATCTCGACAATGTGAAGGCTCGCTGGATCGGGAAAAGTGGCGTCATCACTGAACGTCTTAAAGCCCTTGGTCAGCTTGACCCTGAAGCCCGAAAAGCGGTTGGCGCTGAGATCAATCGGGCCAAAGAGCAGATCGAACAGCTTCTTCAGTCCCGCCGTGAG
>JBBAQV010000015.1:10475-16972 GCA_040400125.1 Burkholderiaceae bacterium | reverse complement strand
TGGCGTCCCCTAGGGGATTCGAACCCCTGTACTCACCGTGAAAGGGTGATGTCCTAGGCCTCTAGACGAAGGGGACCCGGAAATTTACAGATGCCTTGTTTTTTGATTCGCGACGCCAGTCAATTCTGGTGGAGCTAAGCGGGATCGAACCGCTGACCTCTTGCATGCCATGCAAGCGCTCTCCCAGCTGAGCTATAGCCCCCCGCGACCGTTTCAAAAAACGACTCAGGCAAGCCCGAAACTTTAAGGGAATAATGTAAAAAAGTCCAATTCTGAGAAAAGGAAACCCCATGGCTGCCCGACTGATCGATGGTCTTGCCCTTGCCAAGGCGCTGCGCCAAGAGGCTGCTGAACGCGCGAAAGCCTGCCTGAAAGCGGGACGTGCGCCCGGCCTGACCGTGATCTTGGTGGGCGACAACCCCGCCAGCCAGGTCTATGTTCGTAACAAGGTGAAGGCCTGCGACGAGGCGGGAATTCGGTCCCAATTGATTCAGCAGCCGGCCAGTCTTTCCGAGGCGGATCTGCTCGAACTGATCCGTCAGCTCAATGCCGACCCCACGGTGGATGGCATCTTGGTTCAGCTGCCCCTGCCCCCGCAGATTGATTCGCACAAAGTGATCGAAGCCATCGACGCCGACAAAGATGTGGATGGCTTTCACATTAGCAACGCTGGCGCCCTGATGACTGGCAAGCCACTCTTTCAGCCCTGCACGCCTTATGGGGTGATGAAGATGCTGGAGTCAATTCAGGCACCTATTCGTGGGGCCAATGCGGTGATCGTGGGCGCAAGCAATATTGTGGGCAAGCCCATGGCCATGATGCTGCTCGCGGCCGGCGCCACAGTCACCATCCTGAACAGCAAAACCCGAAACCTCGAAGAGCACACCCGGCGTGCCGATATCCTTGTGGCCGCCGTGGGACGTCCTCGGATGATCACCGCCGACATGGTGCAGCCCGGAGCCATTGTGATCGATGTGGGCATTAATCGACTTCCCGATGGCAAGCTTGTTGGCGATGTTGATTTCCAGCCAGTCTGTGCCGTGGCCAGCGCCATCACACCCGTGCCCGGTGGTGTCGGCCCCATGACCATTGCCATGCTGCTGATCAACACCCTTGAATCGGCCGAGCGTCGGCTCCATTTACGTTAAATGACAACCATCAACATCACCCCCATGAAAAATCCTTTTGTCCACGAGCTGCTCGACTCTGAATCACTTCCACGCTATGACCTGATTCAGGCGGATCAGGTCGTGCCCGCCATGGATCAGCTGCTGAGTGAGGCGCGCTCAGCACTCAGCCATGTCACCTCAGACACCGTCGCGCCCAGCTGGGACGCCGTGATGGTGCCGCTTAGCGAAGCCACCGAGCGCCTGAGCCGCGCCTGGAGCGCGGTGCATCACATGTCGGGCGTGATGGATTCCCCCGAGTGGCGGGAAGCCACCAACAGCCGTCTTGCGGAGGTGAGTGCCTTCTGGACCGAGCTCTCTCAGCACCCTCAACTCTTTGAAAAAGTGAAAGCCATTCATGCGCAAGGTGGCTTGAATGCGGCACGACAGCGCGCCATTGAAAACTCACTTCGAGCCTTTCGTCTGGGTGGCGCCGAGCTGGATGCCGACACCAAACAAAAGTTCGCCGAAACCCAGGCCCGACTGGCCCAGCTGAATCAGCGATTTTCTGAACAGCTGCTTGACAGCACCAATGCCACCACCATTCACGTCACCGATGAAGCGATGCTTGACGGCCTACCCGAACATGCGCGAGATGCCGCCAAGGCCGAGGCCGAACGCCGTGAGATGCAAGGCTGGGTCTTCACTCTGCAGTACCCAAGCTATGGTCCAGTGATGCAGTTCGCCAAGCAGCGTTCGCTGCGCGAAGAGGTCTATCGCAAGCAGGCGGTGCGTGCCTCGGAGATCGCTACCGAAGGCCCCGACCATGACAACGGTCCGATCATGGGCGAGATTCTGGCCTTGCGTCAGCAGCAGGCGAAGTGGCTGGGATACGCCAACGCCGCGGAGGTCTCGCTGGCGCCCAAAATGGCCAACTCACCCCAACAGGTGATTGAGTTTCTGATGGATCTTGCGAACAAGGCACGGCCTGCCGCGGAAAAAGACCTTGTCGAACTGAGAACATTCGCCGCTGCCGAACTGGGCATCGCCAACCTCGAGCCCTGGGATGTTGGCTTTGCCAGCGAACAGCTTCGTCAGTCACGTTATGCCTTTTCAGAGGACGAAGTCCGCCAGTACTTCCAGCTGCCACGAGTTCTGCAAGGGCTGTTTCGAACCATCAAGACCCTGTTTCATGTCGATATCAAACCGGTCATTGGACTTGCGCCGCTGCCCACGTGGCATGCCGACGTGCAGCTCTTCGAGGTGATTCGAAATCATCAGACCATTGGTCATGTATACCTTGACCTCTATGCACGCAGCACCAAACGCGGCGGGGCCTGGATGGATGACGCGCGAGGGCGGCGGGCCTTGCCCCATCAGGCAGGAAAGATCCAGACCCCCGTAGCCCTTCTGACCTGCAACTTTGCGGCACCTGTTGGCGGCAAGCCCACCACCCTGACCCATGACGACGTCATCACCCTTTTCCATGAATTCGGCCACGGCCTGCATCACCTTCTTACCCAGGTCGACGAGCTCGATGTCTCTGGCATCAACGGTGTGGAGTGGGACGCGGTGGAGCTTCCCAGCCAGTTCATGGAGAACTTCTGTTGGGAATGGGACAACCTGTTGCACATGACCGCACATCTTGAAACGGGTCAGCCCCTGCCCCGTGAACTCTTTGACAAGATGATGGCTGCTCGTAATTTTCAAAGCGGCCTCTTCATGCTGCGTCAGATCGAATTTTCAGTCTTCGACATGCGCATCCATGCCGAACTGCTTCCCGCCAACGGCGCCTCAGGCAGCGATGTGGGCAAGGCCATTGAGGCCATGCTTTGGAAGGTTCGCGACGAGGTGGCGGTGCTGATGCCGCCGACATTCAACCGCTTTGCGCAAAGCTTTTCTCATATCTTCGCGGGTGGCTATGCGGCGGGTTATTACAGCTACAAGTGGGCTGAAGTGCTCTCTGCCGATGCCTATGCAGCCTTTGAAGAAGCGGGTCTTGAGCATTACAGCGATGTGGGCCAGCGGTTCTGGAAAGAGGTGTTGTCCGTGGGCGGCTCGCGGCCTGCGATGGAATCCTTCAAGGCCTTCCGCGGTCGCGAACCTCAGGTCGAACCTCTGCTGCGTCATAACGGGCTGATGTAATTGAAGATCGCCACCTGGAATGTGAACTCGCTTCGGGTGCGTCTGCCGCATCTTCTCGACTGGCTGTCTCAGACCAAGACCGATCTCATCGGTCTTCAAGAAACCAAGCTGATTGACGCCAAATTTCCAAAAGCCGAGATCGAAGAGGCTGGCTACCACGTGGTCTTCGCAGGCCAGCCCACCTACAACGGGGTGGCCATTCTTGCCAGGCAGGACCAGTTCCATGCCCCGCAGAATGTTCGCGTCAACAACCCAGAGTTTGCCGATGAGCAGGTTCGGCTGATCGCGGCCAGTCTGCAGCCACTTGATTCAACGCGCCCCCTGCTTCGCTTCATCAGTGCCTATGTTCCCAATGGAGCGGCGGTGGGCACCGACAAATATGACTACAAGCTGCGCTGGCTGAACGCGCTTCATCAGCTCATCACGCAAGAGCTTCGTGATCACAAACACCTTGCCTTGGTCGGTGACTACAACATCGCACCAGACGACCGTGATGTGCACGACCCCGCCGAGTGGCAAGACAAGATTCTCTGTTCCATCCCTGAGCGAAATCATTTTCAGGCGCTGCTCGAGCTCGGGCTGAGTGACGCCTTTCGGCTGCATGATCAGCCCGAAAAGCTCTATTCATGGTGGGACTATCGCCAGGGCGGTTTTCGTCGCAACCGCGGGCTGCGAATCGATCACCTTCTCTTATCCGAGCCACTGCGCATCTGCTGCAGCAAGGCGGGTATTGACACAGCCCCAAGGAAGCTCGAACAGCCTTCCGATCATGCCCCAGCGTGGGCCGAGCTTGATCTCTAGCAAACGACCGCCGCCGCAGTCGCGTTAAGATCAGGCGCCATGGACTTCCCCGTCAGCGCTCTTCTTATCGGAATCTGGTCCACAGGCCACTGCCTGGCCATGTGTGGCGGACTGGCCATGGCCGCGGGCCAGCTGAATCGACAACAACTTCGCTACCCCGCAATTCGTCGCGCTGGCGACATGCTTGGCTGGCAGCTTGGTCGAGTGACGAGCTATGGCCTGATCGGCTTCATCGCCGGGGGCTTTGGCGCTTTTTTTCTGGACCATCCGGCACTGAGTTGGCTTCGCGACCTGGCCTTCATCACCGCCAATCTGATGTTGATTGCCCTGGGCCTGCATGTGGCGCAGTGGTGGTCGGGCATTGTGCAGGTTGAGCGAATGGGCCAACACCTCTGGGGTTGGATATCGCCCTACGCCACCGCCACGCTCACGCCCTCCGCCCCTTCACCACGCCAGCCCATGGGCACGCTTTGGCGTGCTGTTCGAGCCGGTGCCATCTGGGGCTGGCTTCCCTGCGGCCTGGTCTATAGCATGTTGGTCACGGCCTCGGTGACCGGGTCTTCCGTCAACGGTGCGCTCTGGATGCTCGCCTTCGGGCTTGGCACCATCCCCGCACTCTGGATCACCTCGCTGGCTTCGCAAGAGATGACCCAATGGTTTCGCAACCTTTGGGTTCGACGCACAGCCGGAACACTCATCATGATGTTCGGTCTTTGGGGGTTGCTGCGTCTTGTCGGTGTCATTCAGGTGGACTGGCTTGACGCGTTTTGCATTGGGGCCGGAGCGCGTTGATGAAGCTCTCATGCTTTCACTGCGGCGAGCCTGTGCTGACGGGTCTCACCTGGACGGTTAGCGTCAAGGGCGAAGCCAGGCCGTTGTGCTGCATTGGCTGTCAGTCCATTGCGCAGGCTATTTTGCAGGCCGGCGGCGAAAAGTATTATGAACAGCGTACCGGTCAGGGGCTGGATGTTCAAACGCTGGAGGCACTCGCCCCCTGGACCCATCTTCTTGATGATCCTCAGTGGTCTTCTCAGCATGTGCGAGTGGCTGATTCCGCATCAAGCGAGACCACACTGGCCATTGAAGGATTGCGCTGCGGCGCCTGCGCCTGGCTGATTGAAAAGCTGCTGGGGCAGACACCCGGCGTTGAAACAGCGCGCGCCAATGCAAGCACCGAGCGCCTCTTCGTTCGATGGAACCCAAAAACCATTTCGCTCCCAGCCATTGCACAGCGCGTGGCGGCCGTGGGCTATGCCCTATTACCGATCAGCTCGGCCCCGATCGAACAGTCGCGTCGCGCCCAAGAGCGGCTTGCCACACGCAGGCTGTTTATTGCCGGACTGTCAGCGGCCCAGATCATGATGTATGCCTATCCGGAATACCTGGAGGGCATGGCGCTTGAGGACGACATTCGTTCATTGATGCGCACCGCCAGCATGATCATCACCACGCCGGTCATGGTCTACAGCGCGACACCATTTTTCCAATCCGCCTGGCGCATGCTTCGACAGGGACGTCTGGGCATGGACGTGCCCGTTAGCCTTGGACTCTGGATCGCCTTCATCGCAAGCCTCTGGGCCTGGTGGACCAACACCGGTGAGGTCTATTTCGATTCAGTCTCGATGTTTGTGTTTCTGCTTCTTGGCGCGCGATGGGTCGAAGCCAAGATTCGAGCAAAAACCTCTGCGCTTCGGGAAAAGCTTGCCACCGCACCACCCCTGCTGGCCCATCGAGTTCGCCCCGAGCCGGGCGACATTGCCGCGTGGAGCCTTCGCCCAGGGGATTTCGTTCGTGTTCGATCCGGAGACCGCATCCCGGCCGATGGTGTCTTGCAGTCGCGTGCCACCGACCTCGACTGCTCGTGGATCACGGGTGAATCGCTGCCCGTGACCGTGCATGCCGGTGCACGGGTCACCGAGGGTTCCATTAATCTTGGCCCGGAAATCGAGGTGCTGATTGACAGCAGCGTCGCCGACAGCACGATGTCACGACTCTCACAGCTTGCCGAGCAAGCCGCCTCCGATCGGCCCCACTGGGTGAATTGGGCTGACCGCGTTGGCGGCGCGTTCACCGCAGGAATTCTATGCATCAGCGTACTCGTGGCGGCAATATCCATTCTTGATGGACAGAGTATTCATCAATGGCTGCCCGCCGTGATTGCTGTGTTGGTGGTCACCTGCCCATGCGCCCTTTCCATGGCGGGCCCCACCGCCTATGCCGCCGCGCTCTCCAAGCTTCTTGAAAAAGGTGTTGCACTCTCAAGCTCACAGACACTGGAGCGGTTGGAAAACACCACCGATGTGATTTTCGACAAAACGGGAACCCTGACCGATACCGATCAATCCAAGGTGACCATGGTCTTCGGTGACGCCCATCACTGGCCTCTGGCCCAAGCCTTGGCACGCACCAGCACCCACCCATTGGCCGTGGCGATTGCCCGCGCTC
>JBBAQV010000015.1:0-10375 GCA_040400125.1 Burkholderiaceae bacterium | reverse complement strand
CAGGCATCAAGCACCGATGAAACCCCTGCAGCCGCTGACGATACCGTTGTCATCACCGATGCCCAACAACATTCGGGCCTTGGCGTTTCCGGGTTCTGGAGTGGCCAGACTCTAAAACTTGGCTCGACAACCTTTGTTGATGCTGAAGGCCGTTTCAGCGCACTCACTGCATCAGCATCGGAGGCCACGGTCTTTTTTGCCATCAACAACGAGGTTGTTGCGGGCTTTGCGATTGACGATGTTGCTCGACCAGAATCCAAGGCGCTGGTTGCTGACCTGCATCAACGAGGGCTTCGTGTCTGGTGTTTGAGCGGTGATCGTGCCGAGCGGGTTGAAAGGCTTGCCAATTCACTGGGCATCCCTGACCGCCACCAACGCTCCAAATGCACACCCGAAGACAAGAAGAATCTTGTCCAGTCCCTGCAACAAGAGGGCGCAAAGGTGCTGATGGTGGGCGACGGCTTAAACGATGCGCCCGTGCTGGCGCAGGCCGATGTCTCATTGGCTGTGCAATCGGCAGCCCCACTTGCACGCCAAAAGGCCGACGCTTATCTGATTCGCCCTGGACTCGACGGCGTTCGACAGGCACTTGCCACCGCCTCACAGGCCCGCCGTGTGTTGAAACAGAATCTTGCCTGGGCACTCGGCTACAACATCCTTGCGGTTCCCTTTGCCGCCTTGGGCATGATCAGCCCGTTGTTGGCTTCCGTGGGCATGGCATTGAGTTCACTGATCGTGGTCTTGAATTCAGCACGGATCACCCGTGCTGAAAAATCAGCTACCCTCTGACCATGGATGTACTTCCATTTCTCATTGTGATTAGCATCGGCGTGCTTGCACTGGCCGTTTGGCTTTTCTTTCGCATGTCCGACTCGGGACAGTTCGATGACACCGAAAGCCCCGCACGCCGCATTCTGATGGACGACGACCGCCCGCAGGAATAAGCGGCGAATCAGCGACCGACTGTTTGTTGTAGACAAACAGTCGACAGAGGCAGGTTGATGGGGTGTGGTGTGTAACTCAGGTTGACCTACATCAATTCATTTATGCATGGGCAGGCATATACTCGACGGCATTTCGTTCAATATCGGGGAGAACCTCACCATGTCTGCAGCGCTGCAAGGTGAATATAACTACAAGGTTGTCAAACAGTTCGCCATCATGACGGTGGTCTGGGGTTTCGTTGGGATGTTGGTGGGTGTGGTGATCGCCGCCCAGCTGGCCTTCCCGGAAATCCTTCCCTCTTGGTCGTTTCTCTCTTACGGTCGACTCCGCCCCCTGCACACCAATGCTGTGATTTTTGCCTTCGGTGGCTCGGCGCTTTTCGCAACTTCGTATTACGTGGTCCAGAGAACCTGCCACGCAAGGCTCTTTAGCGACAAGCTTGCCGCTTTCACCTTTTGGGGGTGGCAGCTGGTGATTGTTCTGGCCGCGGTAAGCCTTCCCCTGGGCTTCACGCAAGGCAAGGAATACGCCGAACTGGAGTGGCCCATTGACCTCTTGATCGCGGTGATCTGGGTCTGTTATGCGGTGGTCTTTTTTGGCACCATCTTCAAGCGAAAAATCGAACACATCTACGTCGCCAACTGGTTCTTTGGCGCCTTCATTCTGACGGTGGCCTTGCTGCATATCGTCAACAGCGCCGCACTACCCGTGAGTTTCTTTAAGTCGTACTCGGCCTATGCCGGTGTTCAGGACGCCATGGTCCAGTGGTGGTACGGCCACAATGCGGTGGGCTTTTTCCTCACGGCCGGCTTTTTGGGAATGATGTATTACTTCATGCCCAAGCAGGCCGAGCGTCCCGTCTATTCCTATCGACTGTCCATCGTTCACTTCTGGGCGCTGATCTTCACCTACATGTGGGCCGGCCCTCATCACCTGCACTACACGGCACTTCCCGACTGGACTCAGTCCCTGGGCATGGTCTTTTCACTGATTCTTCTGGCGCCTTCTTGGGGTGGCATGATCAACGGCGTGATGACCCTTTCAGGCGCATGGCACAAGCTTCGAAGCGACCCCATCCTGAAGTTTCTGATCACCTCCATCTCGTTTTACGGCATGTCGACCTTTGAAGGCCCCATGATGGGCATCAAGACCGTCAATGCGCTGTCGCACTACACGGATTGGACGGTGGGTCACGTTCACTCTGGCGCCTTGGGCTGGGTGGGAATGATCTCCATGGGTTCCATTTATTACCTGCTGCCACGTCTTTCCGGTAAGCGTGAAATGTTCAGCGTCAAAGCCATCGAGGTTCACTTCTGGCTGGCCACACTCGGCATCGTGTTTTACATCGCCGCCATGTGGATCGCTGGTGTGATGCAGGGCCTGATGTGGCGTTCGGTCAACCCCGACGGCTCGCTCACCTATTCCTTTGTGGAGAGCGTCAAGGCCACCTACCCCTATTACGTCATTCGTTTGGTGGGCGGCCTGCTCTATCTCTCCGGTATCACCCTGATGGCTTGGAACATGTTCATGACGATCCGTGAGCCCAAGCCTGTTGATGCCAGCATTCCGGCTGTGGCCCACGCCTAAGCCCAACGACACAAGAATACGGAGAACACAATGGCTTTCAGTCATGAAAAAATCGAAAAAAGCCCCGGGCTGCTCATCATCCTCACCTTGGCCACCGTCGCCGTGGGTGGCCTGGTCGAAATCGTTCCGCTCTTTTTTCAGAAATCGACCACCGAACCCATCAAGGGACTCGAGCCCTACACCGCGCTGCAGCTCACAGGTCGTGACATCTATATTCGCGAGGGCTGCTACAACTGCCACTCCCAGATGATTCGACCTTTCCGCGCGGAGACAGAGCGCTATGGTCACTATTCCGTGGCGGGTGAATTCGTGTATGACCGCCCCTTCCAGTGGGGTTCCAAACGCACCGGGCCGGATCTTCACCGTGTCGGCGGACGCTACAGCGATGAATGGCATCGTGTGCATCTGATGAACCCACGTGATGTGGTGCCCGAGTCCAACATGCCGTCTTACCCATGGCTTGCGGAAAACATTCTTTCAGGCAATGACGTGGCCAAGAAGCTGACGGTGCTGCGCACCCTTGGCCATCCTTACACCGACGAGCAAATTGCCTCGGCCAAATCCGAGGTCGAAGGAAAGACCGAGATGGATGCCCTGATTGCCTACCTGCAGTCGCTTGGTCTTGCGCTGAAAGACAAGCGCAGCTAAAAGAAAGCCGCCACCATGACCATCATCAGCTTTCACTCAGCGCTCACCCTCATCGCAGTCATTGCTTTCATCGCCATGGTGATCTGGGTCTTTAGCAAAAAGCAAAAGCCCTCCATGGACCGTCACGCCATGATTCCGCTGGAAGACGATCAACCCGTCGCTCAGTCCACCGACTCACACGACAAGACTCCACACTAAGAACACGAGAAGACTATGGCCGATTTCACTCACGACTTTTGGAACTACTTCGTCATCATCGTCAGCGCCGTATCGATTGCCGCCTGTGCCCTGCTTCTGTATCTGCTCTCGCGCCACAAGGTCAAGCCTGGCCAAACGGTGGAAACCACCGGGCATGTCTGGGACGAAACGCTTCAGGAATACAACAACCCCCTGCCCCGCTGGTGGATGATGCTTTTCTATCTCACCATCGTCTTCAGCGTTGTCTATCTCATCCTGTTTCCGGGCTTGGGCAATATCAAGGGCGTTCTGGGCTGGTCATCGACCGGACAGCATTCGGTCGAGATGGCTCGGGCCGACAAAGAATTTGGTCCCATCTATGCCAAGTACGCCGCCATGTCGATCCCGGACCTTGCAAAAGATCCCGCTGCTCTATCCATCGGCCAGAAGCTTTTTTTGAATAACTGTGCTCAGTGTCATGGGTCCGACGGTCGTGGCGCAAAAGGTTTTCCAAACCTGGCCGATGACGACTGGCTCTGGGGTTCAGGCCCCGACGCCATCAAGCTGGCCGTTCTTGAGGGCCGCCAGGGCATGATGCCCCCAATGGGCGAAGCACTCGGCAGCCCCGAGATGGTGGAGAACGTCGCCAACTATGTCTTGAGCCTTTCAGGCAGCAAGCATGACACCGCAAAAGCTGCCCTTGGCAAACCGATGTTTGCCGCCTGTGCTGCCTGCCACGGGGAAAAAGGTGAAGGCAACACCACCATGGGCGCGCCGCGTCTGAATGACAAGATCTGGCTGGTAAGTGGCACGGTGGCCGGCATCACCGAGACCATCAATAAAGGTCGTCATGGTGTCATGCCCGCCTGGAAAGATTTTCTTGGCGAAGAGAAATCTCACATTGTTTCGGCCTACGTTTACAGCCTTTCCACCTCGAAATGAAACCTGACGAGTCGGCAGTCCAGGAACAGACTGTCCTTCTCTACGCCCCCGGAAAGAAGCTCTACCCCCGAGCCATTCAGGGCACCTTCAACAACTGGCGGTGGGCGATGGTGGCGCTCACCCAGATTCTTTACTACGGCCTGCCCTGGCTGACCTGGGGTGATCGTCCTGCCGTGCTGCTCAATCTGGTTGAGCGAAAGTTTTATATCTTTGGCCTGGTTCTCTGGCCGCAAGACTTCATCTACCTCACGCTTTTGCTGCTCTTAAGCGCGTTCAGTCTTTTTCTGTTCACGGCCATTGCCGGGCGGCTCTTCTGTGGCTATGCCTGTCCGCAAACGGTCTACACCTCCATCTTCATGCAGATCGAGCGATGGATCGAAGGGGATCGTGCAGCCCGCATGCGCCTTGACGCCAAAGGAAGCGCCCAGGAGCGAATGGTTCGGCGCAGCCTGAAGTTCTCGGCCTGGCTCTTGGTGGCGCTCTGGACGGGCTTCACCTTTGCGGGGTACTTCACCCCCATTCGAGAGCTGGCCGCGCTCACGGTCGACTTCAACCTTGGCCCGTGGCAGACCTTCTGGATCCTTTTTTATTCTGGTTTCACCATGCTTCAGGCAGGCTTCATGCGCGAGCAGGTCTGCAAGTACATGTGCCCCTATGCCCGCTTTCAAAGCGTGATGTTCGACCGGGACACCATGATCGTCACCTACGACGAAGGCCGCGGCGAGCCGCGGGGTTCAAGATCGAAAAAATCGGATCATCGGGCCGAAGGTAAAGGCGACTGCATCGACTGCGGCGTCTGCGTGGATGTCTGTCCCACAGGAATTGATATTCGAATGGGTCTGCAATACGAATGCATCGGCTGCGGTCTTTGTGCCGACGCCTGCAATAGCATCATGGACAAGATGAATTACCCCCGCGGACTCGTTCGCTATTCCACTCAGAACGCGATCGCCAAGAACTACTCCACACGTGAGCTCCGCGCCCATATCTTTCGCCCCAGGGTCATCATTTACTCCGTCATCCTGCTGGTCATCAGCAGCGTCGTGCTCACCACCCTGGCCTTAAGAGAACCCCTTAAAGTTGACATCATGCGCGACCGCGGCGCCTTGGCCCGCGAGGTCGAAGGCACATGGATTGAAAACACCTATCAGTTCCAGGTGATCAACCTTGCCGAAAAGCCAAATCAGTACAGCATTCGGGTGAACGGGCTTCCCGGCTTACGCATTGCCAGCGAGGCTTCCATTGAGGTGCCCGCCACCACCACCAAGCTTTTTGTGGTGCGTGTTCAAGCGCCGATCGCTGACCTCGAAAGCCTGCCGAAGGGGTCTCATAAAATTTATATCCAGGTCGAGGCGCTTGCCTCCGACGGCGGGCGGGTCGATGAAAAAGCAACCTTTTTCATTCCCCGCTAGACCCCACCACACTCCCTTGGTCCGCTAGACTCCATGCCTATGTCCACCGCCCCTTCCCTTCCCCCTGGCCCCAAGGCCCAGAACATCATCCAACCCTGGTACCGCACAGGCTGGGTATGGTTTCTCATTGGCATCCCAGCAACGTCCGTGGTGCTGGGTGTCGTCATGCTCTGGCTGGCCGTGTCCGGCGCCGACACACTGGTGGCCGATGACTATTACAAAGAAGGCCGCGCCATTAACCAGCGTCTTGAAAAGGACCAAAAGGCGCTTGATCTTGGTGTAACACTCAAGCCCTCCATCACTGCGCTTCCGAATGGAGCGCAACGCATTCAGATTATGTTCAACGCCAACCCGGGCACCGACACACCGCAGTTCATTCGTCTGCGGCTGGCCCACCCCACGCTGGATCGGATGGACATTCATGCCACTCTGCAGGCTGAATCGAAGGGACGCTATGTCTCGGTGGTGCCGGGCATTGCACCGGGGAAATGGTATGCACAGCTTGAAGACGACACATCAAGCTGGCGAGTCAAAACCGAATGGATCGTGGAGTAACCATGGCAAGAGAACCCTACCAACCCCCGCCACCCGCGCACATTCCATCACCGCCTGCCAAAACCGCCATGGTCATTTTGTGGCCCGCCTTTCTTGCGGCGGCGGCCTTGAACGCACTCTTCTTTTCGCTCTTTGATCCGAAAGATTTGTTCCTGCATGGGCTACCCCTTGAGATCGAGCCCCTTGCGGTCTATGCCATCGGCTTTGGCGTCTGCTTTGTGTTTTGCATCCTCTCAAGCTTCATGACCTGGTCACTCATGCGACCACCCCGATCGGAGCCCATCGAACGTCGATCACCCTATTCGCTCTGATCAGGGGTTAGTGCAGAGATCCGCCAACGCGGGAAGATCAAGAATCTTCACATCACGCGGTGAGCCCTCGATCCATTCATTCTTTTTAAACCGACTGAACACACGGCTCACGCTTTCGATCGTCAGCCCAAGATAATTGCCAATGTCCTCGCGGGTCATGCGCAGCACAAAGTGGCTGGGCGACAGCCCCCGCATCTCGTAGCGCTTGGAAAGGTTCATCAGAAAAGCCGCCACGCGCTGATCAGCGCTCATGGAGCCTAAAAGCAGAAGCATCTGATGCTCGCGATGGATCTCGCGGCTCATCATGCGATGAAAGTGGGCCTGAAGGCTGGGCAATTCGGCCAGAAGTGTTTCAAGCCTTGCGTAAGGAATTTCACAGACTTCGCTGTCTTCCAGGGCGATGGATGAGCACTGAAGCCGAGGCGTCCCAATCCCCTCCATGCCCAGGATGTCACCCGACATCTGAAAGCCGATGATCTGCTTCGTGGCATGATTTTCGGAATAAACCGTCTTGAAATGACCGAGCCGAACGGCATAAAGGGTATTGAAGACATCGCCCGCCCGATACAGGGAATCCCCCTTGGGCACGCGGATGCGTTTGGACATGATGATCTCAAGCCGATCAAGGTCTCGATCGGTGACGACGGCGGGAAGGCAGAGCTCGTGCATCGAGCAATCGGCGCAGCTGCTCGAAATGGACGAGATGGTGATCGGAGTGCTC
This sequence comes from Burkholderiaceae bacterium, assembly GCA_040400125.1. Classification (GTDB taxonomy): domain Bacteria; phylum Pseudomonadota; class Gammaproteobacteria; order Burkholderiales; family Burkholderiaceae_A; genus Lacustribacter. The sequence continues at coordinate 3,077 of JBBAQV010000015.1, read as the reverse complement.
CCATTCACTCCTGACAGGGCATTGTGCATTTTTGCTCTCAATATGCCGATTGGTGAATATTGAGAATAATCAAAAAACGGCTAGATGTCACGCTCCAAGTTCAGCTCGGCGATTTTGCGGGTCATGGTATTGCGGCCAATACCCAGCAGCTGGGCGGCTTCAAGCCGTCGACCACGGGTGTGTTTCAGGGCAATGCCCAAAACAGCCGCCTCGAATTCTTTGGCCCAGGAGTTCATACGGCCCTCGTCGGGAATGGGGCCCTGGGAACTCAAGGCACGCGAGACCTCGTCCTTCAACATGTCCTGCCAACAGAGGTGGTGGCCATTCGTCGCTCCGTTTGTGCCTCCACCACCGAATTGCCCGACAGACAGGTCAGCGCCTGGAACCTGCGCAACCTCGCCAAAAAATCTGGGGCGATCCATCTCAAGACTGGCGGCCGAATCGGATGCGGTGAATCCATTCCCATCGCCTGTCGCAGGCCCAAGGCCAGCCATCGGGCGCAGCTCCGAGGGAAGATCTTCGGCCTGCACGACCTGACTCGGTGCCATCACCGTCATCCAATGACAGAGGTTTTCAAGCTGACGAACGTTGCCAGGAAAAGGCAACTTCACCAAAACATCCATGGCCGCAGGCGACAACACCTTGGTTTCAACCTTCAGGTCTTGGGCACTCTTGTGCAGAAAATGTTTGGCCAAAAGGGGAATGTCTTCTTGCCGTTCACGCAAGGCCGGAAGCTTGAGCCGAATGACATTCAAACGGTGAAAAAGATCTTCTCGGAACTGGCCCGCCCGAACTCGCGCTTCAAGGTCTTGGTGGGTGGCGGCGATCACTCGCACATTCGCCTTAAAAGGCTGATGCCCCCCCACACGATAGTAATTACCGTCGGAGAGGACCCGAAGAAGTCGGGTCTGGAGATCAAGCGGCATATCACCGATCTCGTCCAGAAAGAGCGTTCCCCCTTCGGCCTGCTCAAACCGTCCACGGCGGGTGGACTGGGCACCCGTGAACGATCCACGCTCATGGCCAAAGAGTTCTGATTCCAAAAGATCACGCGGAATCGCGGCGGTATTCAAAGCCACGAAAGGCATTTTGGCTCGTGGACTGTGGCGATGTAGAGCGCTTGCCACCAGTTCTTTTCCGGTGCCCGATTCACCAGTAATGAGCACAGTTGCACTGGATTGGCTCAGCCGGCCAATGGCACGAAACACATCCTGCATCACCGGCGCCTGGCCCAACAATTCGGGGAGAGCCTGTGGTTCGGAGGGGGCTCCCGCCCCCAAAGGCACGCTCTCTTGAACCGCACGGCGAATGAGGGCCACCGCAGCGTCCACATCGAAAGGCTTTGGAAGGTATTCAAAGGCGCCGCCCTGAAAGGCCGACACCGCACTGTCAAGATCAGAATAAGCCGTCATGACAATGACCGGAATGTCTGGGAAAAATTCTTTCACATGCTCAAGCAGCACCAGGCCGCTGTCTCCGGGCATGCGGATGTCTGAAACCAAAACCTGGGGACGATCCGTTTCAAGCGCCTGCTTCACCGCAGCAGCGTCTTCGAAAACCCTGCAGGGCATCTGTTGTTTACTGAGTGCCTTTTCCAAGACCCAGCGGATCGATTGATCATCATCGACAATCCAGACAGGTTTCATTCACGACTCCATTTCAAATCAATCGGCAGACGAATCAGAAAATCCGTGCATCCGGGTCGGCTCTCAACATCAATCACACCGCCATGTTGATGAACAAACGACTGCGCCAGAGTCAGCCCCAAACCATGTCCCTGGGGGTGTCCCGACACCAGCGGATAAAACACCCGCTCTCGAAGCTCTTCCGGAATTCCTGGTCCGTCATCGATGACATGCAAATCCAATGCCAGTTTGTGCCGCTGTTTTGCAATCGTGACCTGGCGAGCCACCCGTGAGCGCAAAATAATTTCGCCTTCCCCATGCAAGGCCTGGGCGGCATTGCGTGCGACATTGAGCACCACCTGAATCAGCTGTTCTCGGTCGCCATGCACCGGCGGCAGGCTGGTGTCGTAGTCACGACGAATCCGAAGGCCCTTGGGAAATTCGGCAAGCATCAGGCTTCGCACGCGCTCACAGACCTCGTGAACATTCACGGGCTCCATCACACGGGCCTTGCGATGTGGGGCCAGCATCTGATCCACAAGCTCTTGAAGCCGATCGGCCTCTTTAATAATGACCTGGGTGTATTCACGAAGATCATCACTGGGCAATTCGCGGTCAAGCAGCTGCGCGGCGCCTCGAACGCCACCGAGCGGATTTTTGATTTCATGCGCCAGGTTACGCATGAGCTCTTTATTCGCCTGGGTTAAATCAGCCTGTCGCTCTTCACGGTCAAGCTTTCGCTGCTGATCAATCTCTCGCAGCTCCACACAGACCAAGACATCGTCGGTCTCACGTTGAATGGTCACCGTGGTGTCGAGCTGGGTTAGTCCTCGGGCCGGTAACGGCCAGGCAAGATGCTGACGCTTGATGTCAAACTGTTCGCCCACGGCGTCAAGCAGCATGGACTGAACATCATCGGCCACACCGATGGTGTCAGCCAATTTATGTCCTTCGAGCTGCCTTGTGGAGACTCCGAAAAGGATCTCGGCAGCCTGGTTGCAAAAGACCACCCGCAGACTTTGATCCAGCACCACCACCGAGGTGGCCAGTAGATCAAAGCTGCGGAAGTCTTTTGCGATCACATCAATGGGTCATTGAAATCAATGACATCCACACGGTTACAGCGAGTAATACATGTCGAACTCAACAGGGTGAGTGGTCATGCGGAAACGCGTGACTTCTTCCATCTTGAGGTCGATGTAGGCGTCAATCATTTCATTGCTGAACACGCCACCACGGGTCAGGAACTCGCGGTCTTTGTCCAAAGCCTCAAGCGCCTGATCCAGCGACGAGCAGACCGTTGGGATCTTCTTGTCTTCTTCCGGGGGCAGGTCATAAAGGTTCTTGTCGGCTGCTTCACCGGGATGAATCTTGTTCATCACGCCGTCAAGGCCGGCCATCATCAGTGCCGAGAAGGCCAGGTAGGGGTTGGCCGTGGGGTCAGGAAAGCGG
>JBBAQV010000014.1:0-17610 GCA_040400125.1 Burkholderiaceae bacterium | reverse complement strand
CCATACCCTTGCCTGAGACTTCCCCAAGTTTTCCCGCGGGCAAACAGATGAAACGATTCCCGTCTTCATACACTTCTTCTCAGGGCTGATGTATCAAGGCTACCGGCAGCTTTTCCGGGTCGCCTGTCCTAATGGGGCCCACCCAACCCCGGCCAGACAGGACCCAGAAACGGGGGGGTACGACTGCGAAATGCCCCCCCGTGACGGCCGCGCCGATAAAAGCCAAGCTGGCAACCAAACGCAACTCGAATTTTTGGTAACTTTTTTGGTAACCCGCACTAGGTTTAGCCGGGGATTCTGCAGTTACCTATTGACATGGCGGAGAGGGTGGGATTCGAACCCACGGTGGAGTTACCCCCACGCCTGATTTCGAGTCAGGTACATTCGACCACTCTGCCACCTCTCCGCGATCTCGAAACAGCTCGAAATTATACCTTCGCCGGGGAAATGACGGACCGCCCACCCATATAGGGCTGCAGCACCTTCGGAATGACCACGCTGCCATCGGCCTGTTGATGATTTTCCAACACAGCAACCAGCGCACGCCCAACAGCCACGCCGGACCCGTTCAAGGTGTGCACAAGTTCCGGCCGCGCCTTGCCACCTTCTGTGGCCTTGCGTACACGGGCTGAAAGCCTTCGCGCCTGAAAGGCCTCGCAGTTGCTCACCGACGAAATTTCCCGATACGCCTTTTGGGATGGAATCCACACCTCCAGGTCATAGGTCTTGGCCGCGCCAAAGCCCATGTCCCCCGTGCAAAGGGCCATCACTCGGTAAGGAAGTTCAAGCCCCTGCAGCACGGCTTCGGCATGCCCAACCATTTCTTCAAGCGCGGCATAGCTCTGCTCGGGGTCAACAATCTGCACCATCTCGACCTTGTCGAACTGATGCTGACGAATCATGCCCCGGGTGTCTCGACCATAGCTTCCAGCTTCAGAGCGAAAACACGGGGTGTGTGCCGTGAGCTTCATGGGCAGCTGCGATGGTTCAAGAATAACGTCACGCACGATATTCGTCAGCGACACCTCGGAGGTGGGGATCAGGTAAAGCGATTCGCCCTCGCCTTCGGCACCCCCTTTTTTAACAGCGAAAAGGTCGTCTGCGAATTTCGGCAGCTGCCCCGTGCCGCGCATGCTGTCGGCATTGACAATGTAGGGGGTGTAGCACTCTTCATAACCGTGTTGACTGGTGTGAGTGTCCAGCATGTACTGGGCCAGGGCCCGGTGCAGCCGGGCAATGTCGCCCCGCATCAGCGCAAACCGGCTGCCGGTGATCTTCACAGCCGTTTCGAAATCAAGGCCAAGCGCGGCGCCAAGATCAACATGGTCTTTTACATCGAAGGCATAGCTCTTCGGCTGGCCAATTCGGCGAACCTCAATGTTGCCTTCGGCATCGGAACCCTGTGGCACCGACGCATGCGGAATATTCGGAACATTCAAAAGCCAATCGTTCAGCTGCACCTGAATAGTGTCAAGCCGGGCCGCGGCTGCAGCAAGCTGTTCCGCAATCTGGTTCACCTGCGCCATCAACGCGTCGGCATTTTCGCCCTTACCTTTGGCAATGCCGATCTGCTTGGACAAGGTGTTGCGTTGGCTTTGCAAGGTCTCGCTTTCCACCTGCACGGCTTTTCGTTCTGCTTCAAGCACCGAAAACGCCTGGGCATCCAGCGAATAGCCACGACGGGCAAGCGCCGCCACCGTGCCGTCTAAATCTTTGCGCAACAACTGGGGGTCAATCATGACGAAGCCGATCCTTTTTTCTGATTGAGCTGTCGAAGCCGAGACAGCTTTTCCGCAATTTTACTTTCCATTCCGCGATCCACCGGCGCATAAAAAGCGGGCGGGTTACGAAGAGCGTCGGGGAAATACCGCTGACCCGCCGAAAACCCGCCGGGCTCGTCGTGGCTGTAACGATAGGCCTTCCCATGGCCCATCGTCTTGGCCAGCGCCGTGGGCGCATTGCGCAGGTGGTCTGGCACCGGGTGAGAGCCCTGCTCCTGCACGAAACGCATGGCGGCCTTGTAGCCCACATAGACCGCGTTCGACTTGGCGGCGCTTGCCAGAAAAACCAGGGCCTGGGCAATGGCCAATTCTCCCTCGGGGGATCCAAGTCGCTCATAGGCATCCGCTGCCTCCAGCGTCATGGTGAGCGCCCTTGGGTCGGCAAGGCCAATGTCTTCAACCGCCATGCGAATGGCGCGCCGCGCGATGTATCTTGGGTCACAGCCGCCGTCCACCATGCGAGCAAACCAATAGAGCGTAGCGTCTGGGTCACTTCCACGGACCGATTTATGCAAGGCCGAAATCTGGTCATAAAAGGCGTCGCCGCCCTTGTCAAACTGCCGCATCAGCTGCGGCATCAATTGATCTAAAAGCGCATCGTTGATTGTTTCCGCAGCCTGCAAGGCTTGCGGAATCAAAAGCTCCAGCGCGCCAAGAAGTCTTCGTGCATCGCCGTCAGCACTGATCAAAAGCCGGCTCATGGCTTCGGGCTGAATCAATGTCGAGGGTGCGTTGTGTAACGCCAATGCCCGTTCGGTAAGAAGGCGCATGGCGGCCTCGTCAAGCGGCTTTAAGACATAGACGCTTGCTCTTGAAAGCAGCGCACGGTTGACCTCAAAGGCTGGGTTTTCTGTGGTGGCCCCAATGAACACAAAGAGCCCGGATTCCACATGCGGCAGGAATGCATCTTGCTGGGCCTTGTTGAACCGATGCACCTCGTCCACGAACACCACGCATGGGCGGCCGGACGATTGCAGCGCCTGAGCCTGATCAACGGCTTCACGAATTTCTTTCACGCCACCCAAGACTGCGGAAATCGAGATGAGCTCAGCCCCTGCGGCCTTTGCAAGCAAACGAGCCAGTGTTGTCTTTCCCACCCCGGGCGGCCCCCAGAGCAGCATGGAATGAAGCCGTTGATCGGCAACCGCAACGGCCAAGGGGCGGCCGGGGCCAAGCAAATGGTCTTGACCCACAACATCGGCAATGGCCTTGGGCCGAAGACGCTCTGCCAGTGGCTGCGACAACACGGCCTTAAGACCCACGCAACACACTCACGCCCTTGGGCGGAGTGAACTCAAAAACCTTTGGATTGATCGAAGCATTAAGTTTTAGCTGACTCAATTCAACCCGGGTGGTCTGTCCAAGGCGATCAACCACCTCGAAGCGTTTCATCTGGTCTTGCGCATCCAGCCCCACCATGATGCGTAAAACATTAGGGTCTTCAAGTCTTGGCTCAATCTCAATCCAAAAGAGCCCGGCACGATCCCCAAGGTCTTTGAACCGATAGCGATTCATCAGGGCAACACGCGGAAGCTCCTGATCTGAAAGGAGAAGGCCCGCAAGCCCACCAATGGTCGAAGGTTCCACCGAGCGGACCGTGGCCTGGGACAGTTCTGGATCAAAGACCCAGAATTCACGGGCATTCAAAATCTGAAGCTGAGGATAGGGTTTCTGGGTTTCCCACCGCATCAGACCCGGCCTTGCCAGAATAAAGACACCGCTTGAGCTTCGGCTTCGCCCCGTCAAGACGATGGTCTGCTGAAAGCTGGCTGAGAGATTTTGGATGGACGCCAGGTCATTCACAAAACGTTCGGCCCGGGGGCTTAAAGGCTCTGTCGAGGACGACTGCGCCATGACTGGGCTGACAGCCATACCGCCCGCAAGTGTGAACAACCCCAAACCCATACCGATGAGCACTAACCAACGTGCTGCGAAGAGTTTATTCATCACGCTTGTGAATTGGGGGCCAAGATGTCGCGATTGCCATTGCTCTGCATGGCAGACACCACACCAGCCTGCTCCATCGATTCCAAAAGACGTGCAGCACGGTTGTAGCCAATTCGCAGATGCCGCTGCACCAGAGAAATTGACGCCCGGCGATGCTTCAACACAATGGCCACCGCCTCGTCGTAGAGCGGGTCGGCTTCACCGTTGCCGCCTTCGGGAATCAGCCCTGCCGTGAAGGTGCCGCCAGCGGCTTGATCGGCGCCATCAAGAATGGATTCGTCGTAATCGGCTTCGCCCGTCTGCTTGACGAAATTGACCACACGCATGACTTCGTCGTCTGCCACAAAAGCGCCGTGCACCCGAATTGGAAGCCCCGTGCCAGCCGCCAGAAAAAGCATGTCGCCCTGGCCCAAGAGTGCTTCGGCGCCCATCTGGTCAAGAACGGTTCGGGAATCAATCTTGCTGGAAACCTGAAAAGAGATTCGTGCAGGAATATTGGCCTTGATCAAGCCGGTAATGACGTCCACCGAGGGGCGTTGGGTTGCAAGAATCAGGTGAATGCCTGCAGCGCGCGCCTTTTGGGCCAGCCTTGCAATCAGCTCTTCAATCTTCTTGCCCGCCACCATCATCAGATCGGCAAGCTCGTCGATGACCACCACAATCTGCGGCAAAGGCACAAGCGTTGGCGCGTCGGGGTCTTCCGGGTTCGCAAGAGGGTCTTTAATCGGTGCGCCCTTTTGAATCGCTTCCTGCACCTTCTGATTAAAGCCCGCAAGATTTCGTGTATTGAGCTTACTCATGGTGCGGTAACGGCGCTCCATTTCGCCCACACACCAATGCAACGCGTTGGCGGCAAGCTTCATGTCGGTCACCACGGGCGTTAGCAGATGCGGAATGCCTTCATAAATGGAGAGCTCCAACATCTTGGGGTCGATCATGATGAGTCGAACCTCAGCGGGCGTGGCCCGATAAAGCAGCGACAGCAGCATGGCATTGACCCCAACCGATTTACCCGAACCGGTGGTGCCCGCCACCAAGAGATGCGGCATGCGGGCAAGGTCCACCACCATGGGGGCGCCAGCAATGTCCTTGCCAAGCGCAAGAGGCAGGACACCTGAATGATTCTGAAAGGTATTGGAGTCAAGGATTTCAGAAAGCCTGACCACCTGCCGCTTAGGGTTGGGAAGTTCCAGCCCCATGAGGCTTTTCCCTGGAATGGTTTCCACCACTCGCACCGAAACTAACGAGAGCGCACGCGCAAGATCCTTGCCAAGGTTGACAATCTGCGAGCCCTTCACGCCAACAGCAGGGTCAATCTCGTAGCGGGTGATGACCGGCCCGGGCTGTGCGGACACCACCTTCACCTGAACACCAAAATCAGCAAGCCTGCTTTCAATCAGCCGAGAGGTGAACTCAAGGGTTTCGGGAGACACGGTTTCAAGATTCTCAGAGACTTCATCAAGCAGTGACAATGGCGGAAGGCCATGGGCCGAAGCCATGTCAGAAAACAACGGCCGCTGCTTTTCCCTTTGCTTGGCCTCGACGGCTTTCTTGGATGGCGCCACCGTTGCGGCCGGCTTAATTTCTAATACGGGCTCGACCTCTCGCTGACGCCGCTTTTCTTCCAGGGCATCCGCCCGCTCAATGGCGGCTGATTCACCCAGCTTGCGGTCTTCCCGGTCTTGAAGCTTCGAGCGCGAACGAAGCAGCACCGACTCGGTCCACTGTCCAAGTGTTTCAGAGACATCGATCCATGAGAAGTGGAAAAAGAGCGCGAGCCCCGAGGTGATGAGCACCAGACAGAGCAGAGTGAGGCCAATGGGCCCCAAAGCCCAATCCCCAAAACTTCCCACAAGACTTCCCAATGCACCTCCGGGCATGAATGCGATGGGGCTTTGCCCCAGATCAACACGCTGCGCCTCAAGGGTGCTGCTGCCGAGCATGAGCAAAATAAAACCAAGCCAGCGACGACCCGTAATCAAACGGGTGTCCACCAGGTTGGCGCGCCCTCCGGCAGCAACCAGGCGCTGCTGCTCACGAATGTTGCGAGAAATACGCAGGCCCAAGGTGGCGAGGGTGAGGCAGAGAACAACTATCCAGAATGCGGAATAACCAAAGACAAAGAGCAGAGCATCTGAGCTAAAGGCGCCAAAACGGCCAAGAAGATTTTCGGGCTGAAGATTGGCCCCCTGCTGAAACCAGCCCGTGTCGTTTGGCGACCAGCTGGCTAACGACAAGAGCACCCAAAGGGCCAAAAGCCCGTAGGCCACCCAACGAACTTCCGACCAAAACCCAGAGACACCCCGAGCGCCCGTCTGAGCCTCCGACCGCAGGCCGGCAGAGCCCTGCGCCGAGAGACGGCCGGATTTTCGAGGTAAGGACCGGGTGGGGCGAATCGCCATGAACTCCTTTTCTGGGCCCCAAAAGACGGGAACCCTATTGAATTTCTATAATTGTGCCGTGTCAGAGCATTTCTCGCCTGACCCAAGAACCGTTTTACCCTGAATCCCCTCTGAAAGGCAGCACCATGGCGAACTCCACCCAACACCACAAACTGATCATTCTGGGCTCGGGCCCAGCCGGATACACCGCCGCGATTTATGCCGCTCGAGCCAACCTGAATCCAGTGCTCATCACGGGGATGGCGCAAGGGGGGCAGCTGATGACCACCACCGACGTTGAAAACTGGCCGGCCGAGCCCAACGGTGTGCAGGGCCCAGAGCTGATGCAGCGCTTCCTTGCCCACGCCGAGCACTTCAAGACCCAGATGATCTTCGATCACATCCACACCGCGAAGCTTTCTGAAAAGCCCATCCGAATTGTTGGTGATGCCGGTGAATACACCTGTGACGCGCTCATCATCGCCACGGGTGCCTCTGCCCAGTACCTGGGGCTTCCATCCGAGGAAGCCTTCATGGGTCGCGGTGTTTCCGGCTGCGCCACCTGTGACGGCTTTTTCTACAAGGGGCAGGATGTCTGTGTGGTGGGAGGCGGCAATTCGGCCGTGGAAGAGGCGCTCTATCTTTCGAACATTGCCAAGCATGTCACCGTCATTCACCGTCGTGACAAGTTTCGTGCCGAGCCCATTTTGATTGATCGTCTGCTGGCCAAAACCAAAGGCGGCAATGTGTCCGTGGAATGGAATCACACCCTTGATGAAGTGCTTGGCAATGACGGTGGTGTAACCGGTGTGCGCATTAAAAGCACGCAAGATGGCGGCACCAAGGAGCTTGCGGTTCATGGTGTCTTCATCGCCATTGGCCACAAGCCCAACACCGACATCTTCGAAGGCCAGCTCACCATGAAGAATGGATACATCCAGACCAAATCCGGCCTAGAGGGCGGCGCCACGGCCACCAATATTCCTGGTGTGTTCGCGGCCGGCGACGTGCAAGACCATATTTACCGACAGGCAATCACCAGCGCGGGCACCGGCTGTATGGCAGCGCTTGATGCGCAGCGCTACCTTGAAGACTGATCTCTACCTGCAGCTGAAAGCCTTTCCGTGAGCGACGATCGGGCGCTTTTTCTTGCTGCCGTGGCCGATGCCAAGCCCCTGCCCGCCAAGGAAAAGCCCCCCTCGCTAACGGCCAAGCCCAAGCCTCGTCCAATCCCCATCAAACGGATCGAAGACGAAGCTGCAGCGCTGCTCGAATCGCAGCTCTCGGACATGACGCCCGAGACCCTCCTGGACAGCGACGAGGCCTTGTCGTTTTCTCGAAACGGAATTTCAAGCGACACCCTGCGAAAGCTTCGCAGAGGGCACTGGGTGGTGCAGGCGAATCTTGACCTTCACGGCCTTCGCACGGATGAAGCCCGGGTGGCCTTTGTGGAATTTCTAAAGCAGTGCGCCCAGCGCGAGATTCGATGCGTTCGAATCATTCATGGAAAAGGCCTTGGCTCTGCGGGCAAAACCCCAGTGCTCAAAGGCAAGGTGTTGGCCTGGCTGATGCAGAAAGACGAGGTCTTGGCGTTTTGCCAGGCACCGGCCAACGATGGCGGAAGCGGTGCCGTCAGGGTGTTACTTAAACAGCCGCGTCACCCGTCTCGCCGGTCCTGATGCGAATAACCTGCTCGATCGCCTGAACGAAAATTTTTCCGTCGCCAATGCGCCCAGTGCGGGCCGCATTCACAATGGCCTCGACGGCACGCTCGGTGAGTTCATCGGGCACCACTGCCTCGATCTTGATCTTGGGAAGAAAGTCGACCACATATTCCGCGCCTCGATAGACCTCGGTGTGACCCTTTTGGCGGCCAAACCCTTTCACATCGGTCACGGTCAGGCCGTTGACACCAACATCGGCCAAGGCTTCACGAACCTGGTCAAGCTTGAAGGGTTTCACGATTGCGGTGATCAATTTCATGGCCGGCCTCTTGTTTTGGATATTAAGTCGACATTATTCCTGAAAACCATTGGTCAACGGGTAACGCCAGTCACGGCCAAAGGCGAGCTCGGTGATTCGCACCCCGGGTGCCGACTGGCGCCGTTTGTATTCGCTGATTCGAACCAGACGAAGCACCCGATCCACATCCGCTGCCGCATGCCCCGCTTCAATGATGGCGTCACGCGTCTCGCCCACTTCCACATAACGGCGAAGCATATCGTCAAGCGCGTCATACGGTGGAAGGCTATCTTGATCGGTCTGATCGGGACGAAGTTCGGCGCTGGGCGGACGCGTCAAGATGCGCTCTGGAATGACGATGCTGCCCGTGGCCTGAACGGCCTGACGATTGCGCTCATGACAGAGCCGATAGACCATGCCCTTGAACAGATCTTTAATCACTGCGAAACCGCCCGCCATATCGCCATAAAGCGTGCAGTAGCCCACGGCCAGTTCCGATTTATTGCCAGTGGTTAGCACCAGAGACGATGTCTTGTTGGAGATAGCCATTAACAAGGTTCCGCGAATACGCGCCTGAATGTTTTCTTCGGTCAGGTCTTCAGCAAGGCCTGCAAAGATGCCCGACAGCGAACGCTTGAACTCTTCGAAGAGTGGTGCAATCGGAATGGTCTCAAGTTTGACCCCAAGGGCCTTGGCGCAAGCCGAAGCGTCTTCCAAGCTGATCGCTGCGGTGTAAGGCGAAGGCATCATCACCGCACGGACATGCTCAGGCCCCAGGGCGTCGGCGGCAATCGCCAACACCAGTGCGGAATCCACACCGCCGGAAAGACCAATCACCGCACCCTTAAAGCCGTTTTTGTGGACGTAGTCTCGTGTACCCAGCACCAACGCTCGGTAGGCCTGCTGCTCGACGGAGAGTTCTGGCTCCGGCGGGTCGACCCGGACCTGATCAGCGGGTGAGCTTGTGAAGAGATCAACCAGCAGAAGATCTTCCTCGAACTGTTTGGCTCGCGCCACCAGTTCACCCTGACCGCTCAGCACAAATGAGCCGCCGTCAAAGAGAAGTTCGTCTTGGCCGCCAACCATGTTGCAAAAGACAAGCGGAAGATTCAGCTTGGAGACATTCGCTCTGGCCACGGACATACGGTCTTGTTGCTTGTTCAGATGAAAAGGCGAGGCATTCATCGCCAGCAGCACATTAGCACCCGCCGCCTTTGCCATAGCCGGCGCGCGTGAGGCCCAGACGTCTTCGCAGATGTTCACCGCACAGCGCACGCCATTGACTTCAAACAAGCAAGGTGCGCCGTCCGGTGCGAAGTAACGCTGTTCGTCGAAGACGGCGTAGTTGGGCAGCTCCAGCTTTCCGTAGGTGCCAATGACCTTACCGTAACGAATAACGGTCGCCGCGTTAAAGAGATGATCACCACGGGCGCGCGGATGGCCAACAATCACCGTGATGTCAGGAACGGCCTTCAGCCGATCAGCAAGCTGCTCAAGCTCACGCTCGCAGGCCTGGATGAATGCCGGCCGAAGCAGTAAATCCTCCGGTGGGTAGCCCGTGAGCGAGAGCTCCGGGGTGACCACCAGATAGGCCCCCCGTGCATGCGCCGCCTGAGCGGCATCGAAAATCTTTTGAGCGTTGCCGCTGAGGTCGCCAACGCGACTGTTGATCTGAGCGATCGCGACCTTCAGCATTTACTTCAGAGACGCTTGATAGCGAGCCAGGCCGTCGGTGATTTCTTTCTTGGCGGCGACCGGGCCTTCCCAGCCCTTGACCTTGACCCACTTGCCTTTTTCAAGATCTTTGTAATGCTCGAAAAAGTGCTGGATCTGGGCCAGACGTTCTGGGGCGATGTCCTCGACCGTATTCCAATGCTTGTAGATAGGAAGAATCTTGTTGGTGGGAACGGCAATGAGCTTGGCGTCACCGCCGGCTTCGTCGTCCATATTCAGCATACCAAGGGTGCGGCAACGCACCACCGAGCCACTGGCCACGGGGAACGGCGTGATCACCAGCACATCCACCGGGTCGCCGTCGTCGGCGATGGTGTTGGGGATGTAGCCGTAATTGCACGGGTAGTGCATGGCGGTCATCATGAAGCGGTCCACAAACAATGCGCCACTTTCTTTGTCGACCTCGTATTTGATTGGGTCCGAGTTGGCCGGAATTTCGATAATGACGTTAAATTCTTCTGGGGCTGCGTCGCCAGCCCCCACGAGGTTCAGTGCCATGGTGTTGCTCTCCCTTGGAAAAATCGCAGGTGCGTTGTTTTGTTTTCGAACACGGGGATTTTAAGGGATTCCCCGAGCCCGGGCAGACCGGCTTTTAACGGAAACGGGCCGCCGCTTTCCAGTGCTGAGAGGCGGTTTCTTGGTCGGACAAGGCCTCGGCGATCTCCGCTAACGCCAGATGGGTCTGCAGCATGGGCTTATGGCGCAGAGAGGCCTCGAGGTGCATTCTTGCCTTGCCCCAGATCTGAAGGCGCTGACAAAGCCTGCCCAGCACCCAATTGACCTCGGCATCCTGCGGGTGTTTTTGCAGCCAGCCCTCGGCCACCGCCAGCTGCTCCTTGGCGTTGGAATCGCACTGGCCATAGAGAAAAACCAGCCCGGAATCCCAGTACTGCTTCAAACCCTCTTGAATCAAGAGTGCGGCTTCTTGATGGCGCCCTTCACGAATCCAGGCTTCGGCCACCATATGCTTGTATCGAACGGCCGCGATTTTCGGCAGTGCTTTACGGTTTTCCAAAAGCCTTGCAATTCGAAGCACCTCGTCCCACTGGGCTTCCTGTTGATTCGCTTTGAGTGCGAGCCGGGTGGAATGAATCTGTCGACCCTCACCTTTGCTTAATCGAGACAGCGCTTTCAAGGCCTGGGCACCACGATGATCATCGACAGCAAATTCCGCCTCAAGCAAAAAACCCAGGGAGCGCTGCTGCTCGTCCTGGCGCGTGGACGCCGACTGCAACTTTGAAACCCACTGGTCGCGAAGCGGGATGTCCCGCAAGGCATGCGCAGCCTTGGCAGCAATGGCATGGGTTGCGGCAACGACCTCCGGTGACGACTCTTGCAGACCGGCATCGGACTGAAGGGGTTGGGCTTCTTTCAAGGCACGAGCAAACCGCCCCTCAAAATAGGCCCGAACGGCGAAGGCAAAGTGCTGCAGCCTTTGTTCTTGAAGGCGCCGCTTGCGAAACTGGCGAACACGCTCTGGAATGCCCAGAAGACCCATCACCAATCGTGTCAGAAGAAGCGTGGCCAGCACCACAACCACCAGAATGACCAAGGCCGACTGAAGGGAGAGATCAACCCGGTATGGCGGGATCCACAGCGTGACATTACCCCAGCTTGATTCCAACAAAAGCGCCGCGGACACAGCCAGCGCCAGCAGAATCAGAAGGCCGATGAGCTTTCTCATGAGGCCTTTTGCAAAAGCCGGTCCATGGCATCCAGCGAACGCTGAATGGACGGCACCGCAAAACGGCTGGAGTCATCAAGCATTTGTTTGATCTGCGCAAGATGCTTGATCACCGATGGGTCGGACAGGTCATAGGTCTGTTTGACGATGGCCTGCGCACCCAGAAGATCTTGCTGAAGCAGCTCTGGCTGGCGAGCAACAAGCGCCATGCGGGCGGAAAGCAGCCGAAGCTTTAAACGTTCAGCCACCAAGGCGCCCTGCTCAGGTGTTAGAAAAACTGCCTCGGGGTTTTCAACCCGACGAATCTGAACAGCATCCAAGACACGTTGGGTTAATCCATCGATAACCTGTTGCCAAAAGGGCCGAGACTCGGCTGCGTTTTGACTTTCGCTGGCCTTCGGAGCGACGGCTGGCTGCTTGGCCCCCAGAGGCTTCGGGGCGGAGATTAAGGACATGCCGTCCACGTCGTTCACCATCTGATTCAGCATGCTGGCAGTGGACCGAAGGTCTATGGTGCGGGCTCGTTGCAGCTGCGCGCGATCGGAGTCGATCGCCTGACGAAGTTCCCGGTAAGCCCGCACGGAGCCGTCAGCCTCCAATCGACGATCGACGCTATCCAAAACAGCCACGGCCTGCGCAAGACTGCCCGACGCAGCAAGCAGCTCACTGACGGCGTCAAGCTTCACCCGCATCTCGAGAAGCAATGCCTGATTTACAACCGGATCCACGGCCTGATTCGGGTCGGTCTGAGCTCTCGACTGCTGGGAGAGGTCAGCCTTGGGCGACCCCGGTGACACTGGGGAGTCCTGCTTGATCACCCACCAGCCAAGACCCAGGATGGCCGCTAAAAGAAGGGTTGCCAACACCACCCTGACGGCCGGATTCGCACCGAAAGCCCGGGGCGGGTTGACAGGAAAATCACCAGGAGGTTGGTTGGTCAAACGCATCACCTACGAAGTAGCGGGGATCAAGCCGAACGCGAAGAATCGGCTCACGGATTTTCTCGTGAAGCTGATCAGCGATTGTCTGATGCTGAGTCAGCCACACCACATGATTCATCGGAACACGAAGTTCTGCAACACAGGAAAGAGCGCGGTCAATGACGGTGCTGCTCGTGACCAAAAGCCCCACCTCTTTTGGCATTGAGTGTTGGATGAGACCCTTGAGTGAAAGATTCCATCGTGCATCGGTGCGCCGGTATACGGGAAACGGATGCACCTCAGCGCCCAGCGCGGATAGCCCTTGGGCCAGCGTGGGGCGGTTGTCTTCGCCCTCCACCAAAACGAAGGACTGATCAGGCCAGGCCCATGATTCCCGAGACTGTCTGGTCGACAGGCAATCAATCAGGCTTTGTGCGGACGCTTTGGCTGAATCTTCGACATGCAGAATCTCATCAAACGGCTTCATCCATGGCATGGCCCGCAGACGATCAGCGGTTCCGCCACCCACCGCCGCAAAGCGCGGCCGGTGATTGATCAACAGATTCTGGGCGTGGTCATGCATCCAGGCGTCGAAAGCAAGCACGCTGGATGGGCTGGTGAAGACCAGCCAGTGCTGATGCGAGGCATCTGATAAATCTGTCGTGGATGGGGGCGTGACGAGTTCCAGCTGCTGCAGCGGACCGCGCCAGATTCGGGCATCCAGCAAGGGCCCGATGGGGTCAACCGCGTCGTCATTCGCCCCAACGCGATCTCGCCATTGCGGCCGCGTGGAAATGAGATGTTTGAGGCTAGGCAACACCTAAGGATTGCAAAATCTCGAGCGCGCCTTGGTCAGACAGCTCTTTGGCGGCCTGAAGGCCAAGGGCCTCTGGGTCTTCGCCAAGACACTCGGCACGCAGAACCCGTGAGCCGTCGGTCATCGCCACCAGGGCGCGAAGCCGAAGGGTTCTGCCGTCGGGCTCCTGGACACAGTATGCGGCCAACGGCACCTGGCAGCTGCCGCCGAGGGCTCGGGAAAGGGCGCGTTCGGCACGCACTTCGCGGAAGGTTTTGTCGTCGGCCAGTGGAGAGAGCGCTGATCGAATGGCCGCGCCATCCGATCGAATTTCAATGCCAAGAGCACCCTGCCCTGCGGCAGGAAGCAAGACTTCAGGAGGAATCACCTGCCGAATACGCTCCACCATGCCCAAACGCTTAAGCCCCGCCGCGGCAAGAATGATGGCCTGCATATCGCCCCGATCAAGCTTCGAGAGCCGCGTGTCAAGGTTGCCACGCAGAGGAACGATGGAAAGGTGGGGATAACGAGCTTTAAGCTGGGCTTCTCGACGCAGGCTGGAGGTTCCCACCACGGCGCCATGAGGAAGGTCATCGAGGCTTGCAAAGTGGTTGGACACAAAGGCGTCGCGAGGGTCTTCGCGGGTCATCACACAGGCCAGCTCGAAACCTTCGGGCAGCTGCATGGGAACGTCTTTCAAGGAATGCACCGCCAGGTGGGCCCGCCCCTCTTCGAGAGCCGTTTCAAGCTCTTTCACAAAGAGCCCCTTGCCGCCCACCTTGGAGAGCGTACGATCAAGGATCTGGTCGCCACGGGTGGTCATGCCAAGGATCGAGACAGGGCTTCCCGAGACCTTGGACAGAAGGTTTTGAACATGTTCGGCCTGCCACATGGCCAAACGGCTTTCACGCGATGCAATAATCCACATATCTTCTAAGTGTATCAATCAAATGACCGAACAATTCTCAAAGAAAAACGAAGGCTGGTCCGGCCGGTTTAACGAACCTGTCTCGGAGCTTGTAAAACGCTACACCGGTTCGGTTTTCTTTGACCACCGGCTTGCGGCCTTTGACATTCAAGGCTCTCTTGCTCATGCCGAGATGCTAGCCCATGTTGGGCTCATTTCCGCAGACGATCTGACCGCGATTCAAAAAGGTCTAGGACAAATTCGTGCCGACATCGAAGCGGGCCGCTTTGAGTGGTCGCTCGACCTTGAAGATGTTCACCTCAACATTGAAAAACGTCTCACCGACCTCATTGGCGATGCCGGCAAACGACTCCACACGGCCCGCAGCCGAAATGACCAGGTAGCCACCGATATTCGTCTCTGGGTGCGCTCGACCATTGATGAAATACTCGAGGCGCTCACGCAACTGAAAGCGTCATTGCTGGACCAGGCGCAAGCGAATGCCGACACCATCATGCCTGGCTTTACCCACCTTCAGGTGGCACAGCCGGTCAGCTTTGGCCATCACATGCTGGCCTATGTCGAAATGTTCTCTCGAGACCAGGAACGTCTTCTCGATTGCCGCAAGCGGGTGAATCGACTTCCGCTTGGTGCTGCCGCACTTGCTGGAACCTCCTACCCCATTGACCGCATGCGCGTGGCCAAAACACTCGGCTTTGATGACGTCTGCCAAAACTCGCTCGACGCCGTAAGCGACCGAGACTTCGCCATTGAATTCACAGGCTGCTGCGCGCTGATCATGACGCACATCTCAAGGCTCTCGGAAGAACTCATTCTCTGGATGACGCCCCGGATGGGGCTTGTGGACCTGCCCGATCGCTTCTGCACAGGCTCCTCGATCATGCCGCAAAAGAAAAACCCGGATGTTCCAGAACTGGCCCGCGGTAAGACCGGTCGGGTCTTTGGGCATCTGATGGGGCTTCTTACCCTGATGAAAGGCCAGCCCCTGGCCTACAACAAGGACAATCAGGAAGACAAAGAGCCTTTGTTTGACACGGCCGACACCGTGTTGGACACCCTTCGTGTCTTTGCGGAAATGATGGCCGGTGTGCAGGTGAACTCAGAAGCGATGAGAGCCGCAGCCTTTGAGGGTTATTCCACCGCGACCGATCTGGCCGACTATCTTGTGAAAAAAGGGCTTCCCTTCCGTGATGCCCATGAGGCGGTTGCACTTGCCGTGCGCGCAGCCGTGGCCAGACGCAAAGACCTCTCTGAACTCTCACTGCAAGAACTTCAGGCCTTCAGCAGCCTGATTGCTGACGATGTTTTTCAGGTGCTGCAGGTGAATGGCTCGGTGGCCGCAAGAAACCACGTGGGAGGCACCGCACCGGATCAGGTGCGCGCGCAGGTTCAACGGCATCGAGGCAGCCAACGCTAAGCCGGCCCCAAGATGGTTGAGATTTTTACCGTCACCTCACCATTTTTTCTTTTGGTGTTTGCCGGCTATGTCGCGACGCGCAAAGGGCTGATGCCCGTGGCCGCCATTCCGGGGCTGAACACCTATGTCCTCTACTTCGCGCTTCCCTGCATGCTTTTTCGGTTTGGTGCCAACACACCGATTCATGAGCTGCTCAACATCCCCATGGCACTGCTTTACCTGGCATGTGCCGCAGTGATTGTGGCCATGGGTCTGCTGTGGAATCGGAAGCATCAGCTGGACTGGAACAACTCAGCCTTCAGTGCCTTGATCACCACCTTTCCAAACACCGGCTTCATGGGCGTGCCGCTGCTGGTTGCACTGCTTGGGCAGGCTGCGGCAGGCCCGGTCATCATCACCATCTTTGTGGATCTGGTGATTGTCTCGTCGATCTGCATCGCCATCTCACGGCTTCAGCCGGGTGACACCCACGCGTTTTCCAACGCCATGAAGAAGTCCATGCGTGGCATGGTCAGCAACCCCATGCCCTGGGCCATCTGCCTGGGAGCGCTGGCTTCGGCCACCCAGGCCGAGTTCCCCGCACTGGTGATGCGCACCGTTGAGTTGCTTGGAAATTCAGCGTCTCCGGTAGCGCTTTTCACCATCGGAGCGGTGCTTGCAAGATCGGCGCTGATGAAGAAAACAGGTGAGCATGTCGCGGCCGCAATTCCGGTGAATGTTTTCGCAGCGATCAAGCTCGTGATTCATCCGCTTTTGATCTTCGCCGTCTTTTCGGCCGCCAATGCCTGGGGCGGCGGGATGGGGCTTGCCTTTGATCCCTTCGCCATTCTGGTGATCACTCTGGTGGGCGCACTGCCAAGCGCAAGCAACGTCACCATCCTTGCCGAACGTTTCGAGGCCGACGCCGGCCAGATTGCGAAGATTGTTCTGGTGTCCACAGCGGCTGCCTTCGTGACCTTTCCGATCACGGTGGCAGCGCTGAAAAGCATTCTTGGGCTTTAGCCCTTTTTGTCGCTTACTTCTTTCGGGTGGGCGGAAGGTCGGTGCAGGTTCCGGCAAAGACCTCGGCCACCATGCCGATGGATTCACCCAGAGTTGGGTGGGGGTGGATGGTCTTACCAATGTCATGAGGGTCGGCACCCATTTCGATGGCCAGCGCGAATTCGCCAATCATGTCACCCGCATGGGTTCCAACCATGGCACCACCAATCACCCGATGGGTTTCGGGGTCGACAATGATTTTGGTGAAGCCCTCGTCACGTCCATTGGCAATGGCTCGTCCTGAAGCAGCCCAAGGGAAAACGGCTTTCTCAATCTTCATGCCCTTGGCCTTCGCCTCGTCTTCAGTGACGCCAACCCAAGCCACTTCAGGGTCTGTGTAGGCCACAGACGGAATCACCCGGGCATCGAAGAATGACTTCTCGCCTGCTGCAGCCTCGGCCGCCACATGGCCTTCATGCACTGCTTTGTGTGCAAGCATGGGCTGGCCAACAAGGTCGCCGATGGCGAAGATGTGCGCCTGGTTGGTACGCATCTGAGCATCAACATCAATGAAGCCTCGGTCGGACACCTTGACACCGGCCTGCTCGGCACCAATCACAGCGCCATTGGGTTTGCGCCCCACGGCCTGCAACACAAGGTCATAGACCTGCGGTTCCTTCGGGGCACCCTCGCCTTCGAAGCGAACATGAATGCCGTCGGACTTGGCCTCGGCGCCCACGGTTTTGCACTTCAACATGATGTTGTCGAACCGATGGGCATTATGTTTCTGCCATACCTTGACCAGGTCGCGGTCGGCGCCCTGCATCAGTCCGTCGAGCATCTCGACCACGTCAATTCTTGCACCAAGGGTTGAATACACGGTGGCCATCTCCAGGCCAATGATTCCGCCACCAATGACCAGCATGCGCTTGGGGCGAAACTTCAGCTTCAATGCACCCGTGGAGGTGACGATGCGCTCATCTTCCGGAAGGAAAGGAAGCTTCACGGCTTCTGAGCCAGCGGCGATGATGGCCTTCTCAAACCCAATCACCTGTTTGCTTCCATCGTCAGCGGTGACT
>JBBAQV010000013.1:0-17685 GCA_040400125.1 Burkholderiaceae bacterium | reverse complement strand
ACACCCAATGCCGGGCCAGCCCCGGGCGTAACCCAAGGGCAGGCCTTGCGTTTTGTGAATGCGAAGACCTTCACCACGGACCAAACCCTGCGTGGCGTACTCGTCTATGACTTTGATCGTCAGCAGCGTCTGGTGCAGACCATTGAAGCTGAGTCAGCGCGTTTTCTGGGCCAGACAGGCGCGCGCTACAACTGGGAACTTCAGAATGCACTGGTGGTTTCGTTTGGCGTTGATGGCTCGGTCACGAAAACCAATCAGCCAAGAATTGCCCTGTCATCGATGCTCGCTCCCGACATGCTGGACGCTCTGTTGACCAACCCGGATCGAATGTCGTCGCTGGAACTCTTTCGGTATGTGAATTACCTGAAACAGAACAAACAACAGTCAGACCGTTACGAGATTGCCCTTTGGAAGCGGCTGTTTTATCCCATGGCCATCTGGGTGATGATGCTGTTGGCGTTGCCGGCGGCTTATCTGCAGGCGCGGGCGGGTGCGGTGGGTTCGCGCGTCTTCGCAGGCATTCTGGTGGGCGTGGGCTTTCATCTGCTGAACAGTCTTTTTTCTCATCTGGGGATTCTCAACACATGGCCGGCGCCAATGATTGCTGTGTTGCCAAGCCTGATTGCGCTGTCGGTGGCGGCAGTGTTGTTGTTTTGGGTTCAGCGTCGATAGGAACTCTGTTGTTGAGTGGATTGAGCGACGTCCGCCGCTGTCGTCGTTGTGAATGCGTTTTGAATTTGTTGTGAATGATTTTTAAGGAGTGGATGGATCGTGAGTCATCAGATTTCGTTGGTACCGTCAGGTCGGCAGTTTTCGGTCGATGAGGGTGAAACCATTCTTCAGGCTGCGCTGCGCTCGGGCATTGTCCTTCCCTATGGCTGCAAAGACGGCGCCTGTGGCTCATGCAAATCACAGATTGTTTCGGGCGAAGTGGATTACGGCAGCTATCAGTCCAAGGCACTCTCTGACCAAGAGAAAGCCCAGGGTGGTGTGCTGCTCTGCTGCGCTCAGGCCAAGACCGATCTCACCGTAAAGGCTCGCGTGGTGGCGGCCGAAGGCATGATCTCGGTTCGTAAAGTGCCTTGTCGTGTGCAGTCACTTGAGCGACCGGTGGACGATGTGGCCATTGTGAAGCTGCAGCTTCCCGCGAATGACCCCTTTGAATTTCTTGCAGGCCAGTATGTGGAAATTCTTCTGAAAGATGGCAAACGGCGAAGCTATTCCATGGCCTCGGCACCCCATCAGCAGGGAAGTATCGAACTGCATATTCGGCACACGCCCGGCGGCGCATTCACGGACGCGGTGTTTGGCGTGGCAACACCATCGGCCAATGCCATGAAGGAAAAAGACATCCTTCGCTTTGAAGGCCCCCAGGGCACCTTTTTTCTGCGTGAAGACAGCGCCAAACCCATGGTCATGGTGGCGAGCGGCACAGGCTTTGCCCCAATCAAGGCCATGATCGAACACGCTGCCTTTAAAAATATTCAGCGGCCCATCGTGCTTTACTGGGGTGGGCGTCGCCCGAAAGATCTCTACATGGCCGATCTGGCCAAGTCCTGGGAATCCAGCCTTCCATCGTTCAAGTTCATACCTGTGGTGAGCGATGCGCTTCCGGAAGACCAATGGTCGGGAAGAACAGGGTTCGTGCACCAGGCTGTGATGCAGGACTTCCCTGATCTTTCAGGCCACCAGGCTTATGTCTGTGGTGCGCCGATTGTTGTGCAGTCGGCTCAGTCTGATTTTGTTCAGCGTTGCGGCCTGCCCGAAGACGAATTCTTTGCGGACGCCTTCACAACCGCCGCTGACTCAAAAACTTCTTAAGCGCCTGGCCGGTATGCGTCTTGAGCTTGGCGATCTCTGCCGGGCTGCCGGCGCCAACCAGGCGGCCGCCGCCATCGCCACCCTCAGGGCCCAGATCCAGCATCCAGTCGGCCTCGGCCCAGAGGTCCAGCTGGTGCTCAATCACGACGACGGTGTTACCTGCATCCACAAGACGATGCAAAACATGAATCAGTTTTTCAACATCGGCCATGTGAAGGCCCACCGTGGGTTCATCCAGAACATAGAGGGTGTGCATCTGCGTCTTGCCTGAACTCTGGGAGGCCTTGGCCAGTTCGGTGACCAGTTTGATTCTCTGGGCCTCACCGCCAGAAAGGGTTGGGCTGGGTTGGCCCAAGGTCAGATAGCCAAGGCCGACATCCTGCAGAAGCTTCAGGGGGCGAAGCACCGAGGGGTGGTGCTCGAAGAATTCGCAGGCGGCATCCACCGTGAGACCAAGAATGTCCGCGACGCTTTTGCCGCGCCAAAGCGCTGATCGCGTTTCCTGGTTAAAACGGCTGCCTTGGCATCCGTCGCAGATCACGCGGACATCAGGAAGAAAATTCATCTCCACCTTCTGCCAGCCTTGCCCTTCGCAAAGACCGCAACGGCCGTCTCCCGTGTTGAACGAAAAACGGTTTGGGCGCCAGCCACGAATTTTGGATTCTTCGCTGTCGGCAAGAAGATTGCGGATGGTGTCCCAAAACCCAATATAGGTTGCGGGTGTGGACCGTGGCGTTTTGCCAATGGGCGTCTGATCCACCTCCAAGACCCGATCAATGGATTCCCAGTTTTCAATGGATTCACAGCCGATCCATTCGCCCGAATGGGTGACCTTTTGAGTCGCCTTCGATGCCCGCTTGCTGGTTCGATTCTGGGCTGTTTGTCTTTTCAGGTTCGTCAAAAGAACATCCCGTGCAAGACTGGATTTGCCACTGCCCGAAACACCCGTCACCACCGTGAGTGCATGCATGGGAATCTCGGCATCGACCGACTGCAGGTTATGAAGATGAGCCCCTTGAATGCGGAGCCGATCGCCTTGGGTAGCGCGTCGCGGTGTTCCGGTGTGCAGGATGGGCTGGCGCAGATAGCGCCCCGTCAGCGACTCACTACAGGCGGAAATGTCGCTCTGTGTTCCCTGGGCGATGACACGGCCACCCTGGGTACCTGCACCGGGGCCGATGTCAATCACATGGTCGGCCAGTGCAATGGTGTCTTCGTCGTGCTCCACCACCACCAGCGTGTTCCCTTTGTTCTTCAGCGCCGAGAGAAGACGCAAGAGCGCTTGATTGTCTCTGGGGTGCAGCCCAATGGTGGGCTCATCCAGGATGTAACACACCCCTTGCAGGTTCGAGCCAAGCTGAGCCGCCAGGCGAATGCGCTGGGCCTCGCCGCCCGAAAGCGTTGGCGCGGATCGGTCCAGTGCCAGATAGCCAAGCCCGACCTCGGTCAGGAAGTTCAGTCGACCCTGAATTTCCTGAATCAGATCATGGCCAATGGCCTGTTCGCGTTCGGAGAGTTGTTGGCCAAGTTTGCCCAGCCAATTCGGCAGGGCGTGAATAGGACGTGAGGCGACATCGGCAATGGAGGCGTCGCGAAGCTTCACCGCAAGCGCGGTTCGATTCAGCCGGTGGCCGTGGCAATGGGAGCAGGTTTCTGGCTCGTGCGGTTCGTCCTTATCCAGCGATTCGTCAAGATCAAATTCTGCGGACTCAAGTTCGTGAGGATCAAAGTCTTTTGCGCGGGTGCCCCGACCGCTTAAATCGCGAAGACTGACACCGGTGCCAAAGCAGGCATGGCACCAGCCGTGTTTGGAGTTGTAGGAAAACAGCCGTGGATCCAGTTCATTAAACCCAGTGCCGCATCCAGGGCAGGACCGCTTGGTCGAGAGCACCAGTTCACCCGAGGTTTCGGGTTCCAGCGTCAGAATCTGAACCACGCCCTGGCCGTAATGCAGCGCCGATTCCAAAAGCGCTTTCATGTCGGCTTCGTTGTCCGGCGTGACCCATACATCACCCAAAGGCAGTTCGATGGAGTGTTCTTTGAATCGGTCAAGTTTCGGAAATGGGCTCGTTGGAACAAAGCTGCCGTCCACCCTTAGAAAGTCGTGCCCTTTGCCCGCAGCCCATTTGGCCAGGTCTTGATAGATGCCCTTGCGATTCACCACCAAGGGTGCAAGCACGCCCACCCGCTGCCCGCGGTTGCGCGAAAAGAGCGTGGCCATGATGGATTCCAGGCTTTGCGGCTGAATGGGGATGTCGCAGTCGGGGCAGTGCTGTGTGCCCAGTTTGACAAAGAGAAGCCGAAGGAAGTGATGAATTTCTGTGAGTGTGCCTACGGTGCTTTTGCGTCCGCCACGGCTCGTGCGCTGCTCAATGGCCACGGTGGGCGGAATGCCGTAAACCGCATCAAGATCGGGGCGGCTTGCTGGCTGCACGAACTGCCGGGCATAGGCATTGAGTGATTCAAGATAACGGCGTTGGCCTTCGGCAAAAAGAATATCAAAGGCAAGCGTGGATTTTCCGCTGCCTGAAACGCCTGTGATGACGGTCATCTGTTCACGCGGAATGTTGACCGAAATGTTTTTAAGATTGTGTTCACGGGCGCCATGAATTTCGATGGCCTGGCTGCCGGGCGATTCCAAGGCTGCGGCATCACGGGCCCCGCGAAATGCGGGTTCCTGGACAAGGCTTGCGCCTTGTTGGTGAACGGTGATGGACTGATGAAGGGCTTGATCATGTGCCTGAAGAAGGGCCTGGCCGGTATGAGACGCCTCACAGGCCATGATTTCTTCGACCGTGCCCTGCGCCACAATCTGGCCACCCGCCACGCCGGCCTCGGGCCCAAGATCAATCAGCCAGTCTGCCGCCGCAATCACATCCAGGTTGTGCTCAATGATGACCAGGCTGTGGCCCGCACGTTTCAGTGCTGACAGCGCACGAAGCAGCTTGGCAATGTCATCGAAGTGAAGCCCGGTGGTGGGCTCATCGAAGATGAGCAGGGCCTGTTCAATTTTTTTGTCGGCGGCTTCCGCAAGCTTCCCCGCAATTTTCAGACGCTGGGCTTCGCCGCCGGATAGTGTGGGCACCGGCTGGCCACATTTCAGGTAGGCAAGCCCAACATCCACCAGCGGCTGAAGCCGGCGCTCAATTTCAGCGTCGCCCTGAAAGAAGGCCAAGGCCTCGCTAATGGTGAAGTCAAGCACATCCGCAATGGATTGATCACGAACCTTGATTTCCAGAATCTCTTGACGAAAGCGTCGTCCGTCACAGTCTGGGCAGCGCAGATAGACATCGGAAAGAAACTGCATCTCCACATGTTCAAAGCCATTGCCGCCACAGCTTGGGCAGCGTCCATCACCCGAATTAAAACTGAAGGTGCCGGGCGTGTATTGGCGCTGCTTGGCCTCGGGCGATGAAGCGAAACGTTGGCGAATGGCATCAAAAGCACCCACATAGACCACTGGATTGGATCGTGTGGTTTTGCCAATAGGTGACTGGTCAATCAGCATGACATCACGCAGCTGCTCAGCGCCCTCCAGGCTGTCGAACTCACCGGGTGTGTCCGAGGTTTTTCCTTGGTGTTTGCACACCGCCGGGTACAAGACATCTCGAACGAGGGTGGACTTGCCGCTCCCGGAGACACCGGTGATGCAGACCATCTGGTGCAGAGGAAAGGCGACATCAATGGACTGAAGGTTGTTGGCCCGCACACCCTTGAGCTGAAGCACCGCAGCGTTGATAGGCCTTGACGGCGATTCGTGGGAAGGCTGATGCACACGAAGCTCGCCGCGCAGGTACTTGGCAGTCAGTGTGGATGCCGCATGAAGCCTTGGATAGCTGCCATTGAAAAGAATCTGGCCGCCGTGTTCACCGGGGCCGGGCCCGATGTCGATGATGCGGTCAGCAGCCTGCATCACCAGTGGGTCATGTTCAACCACCACCAGTGTGTTGCCGGCGTCACGCAGACGCTGCATGACCTTCACAATTCGGTGCAGGTCTCGGGGGTGCAGACCAATCGAGGGCTCATCCAACACAAAAAGGGTCGCCACCAGAGATGTGCCCAGTGCCGTGGTCAGATTAATTCGTTGAACCTCGCCACCTGAAAGCGTGCGGGATTGTCGGTCGAGCGTCAGATAGCCCAGGCCCACATCAACAAGAAACCGAAGCCTTGAGAGAATTTCCTGGCTGACCAGATCACTGGCAACCTGCTTGGCACTACCCCCCGTGGTTTGCTCGGCCTTTTGGGACTGTCGGAACTGTTGGGACTTCTGGGCCTGTTCGGCTTGAGCGGCCACCCAACGGTAGAGCTCATCGATAGGCATCTGCATCAGGTCATGCACATTGCGGCCATCAATGGTCCAGAGCAGGGCATCAGGTTTTAGTCGAGCGCCATGACAGGCGCTGCATTCGGTGTAGCTTCGATACCGGGACAGCAACACCCGCACATGCATCTTGTAGGCCTTGCTCTCAAGATGCTCAAAGAATCGACGCACGCCATACCACTGTCGGTCCCAGCGACCCGACCAATCGTCGTCGCCTTCGATCACCCAACGTTGATGCTCGGCGGACAGTTCGGCAAAGGGTTGATCGGTGGGCACGCCATGACGAAGGGCATGGGTGATGAGTTCCTTTTGGCAGTCAAGATAGGACTGGGTCTGCCAGGGTTTGATCGCCCCTTGGGCAAGCGATTTGCGTGGGTCAGGAATCACCAGCCCCAGATCAATGCCAATCACCCGGCCGAATCCCTTGCAGGTTTCGCAGGCGCCGATGGGTGAATTGAATGAGAACAGCGCGGGTCGCGGCTCGGCGTATTGAATCTTGCAGTCACCACAGATCAGCTGGCTTGTGAACTGGTGGGTGGCCTCGCCAATACGCACCCGGCAGTGTCCATGGCCCAGTCGAAGTGCCGATTCAACGGCCTCCTGGATGCGACGTGGCTCGGTGTCCTCGCGAAGGATGAAGCGGTCCTGGATCACAGCAATCTGGTCGCCCTCGCGTGACTGAATCTTCGTGAATCCCTGGGCCGACAGCCAAGCTTCGACCTGCTCATCGGGTAGGGACGCTGGCGCCTGAATTAGAAAGCTGATTTCAATGCGCGACTCGAGCGGGCTTGCGGAGATCAGAAGCCCAATCCCTTGCGCAGTCTGTCGAACCACCGGGCCATGACATTTTCGGCAGTGCAGGTTGGCAAGCCGCGCAAACATGAGCTTGAAGTGATCGGTGAGCTCGGTCATGGTCCCGACCGTGGAACGCGAGGTGCGGACGGGGTTGGTTTGGTCAATCGCAATCGCTGGCGGTACGCCGTCAATGCGGTCGACCTGGGGTTTGTCCATGCGGTCCAGGAACTGTCGCGCATAGGCCGAGAAGGTCTCGACATAACGACGCTGGCCTTCGGCGTAGAGGGTGTCGAACACCAGAGAGCTCTTGCCTGAACCGGACACGCCGGTGACGACAATCAGTTCGCCGAGCGGAAGATCAAGGTCAAGATTTTTAAGGTTGTTCTGGCGGGCGCCGCGAATTCGAATGGCACGTGGCATGTCGCCCTTGGAATCTGTCGATTCCATGGCTCAGTGCTTATGGTCGTGCTTGTGATCGTGATCGTGCGAATGGTCGTGCGTATGGTCGTCGTGGTGATGGCTGTGATCATGATCATGATGGTCATGGCCACATCCGGGCCCATGGACATGACCCTTGGGCGTATTTTCTTCTTCCAGAATGGCGGCGGATTTCGCGGCCATGTTTTGGTCAGCCTCTGGGTCGAACTGGTCCATGCTGGTCAGCACCCGAAAGCCCATGGCTTTCAGGGCGGCAGCCGCTTCGTCAGCTGCGGCTTCGCCCCTGGGGAATTTCACAAAGCTTGCGCCAACCTCGACGGCGATGGATCGGCTGGCAAGAAACCGAACCACACGCAAGAGCAACACTGCAGAGGTTGACGTCACTACATGAAGCTTAGCCCGGGCGCTTTGACTAAGGGGCAGATTAACGGGGCTGGAGTTCATCATTCACCTTCAACATGATCTTGCCCACATGGGCTGAGGATTCCATTAGAGCATGGGCTTGCCCGGTCTCTGAGAGGGGAAATACCGAATGAATCACGGGCAGAAGCCGGCCCTGGGCAAGCTCTGGCCAAAGGGCGGTGCGCAGCGTGTCGGCGATGCGTGACTTTTCGGCGTCTGATCGCGCACGCAGTGTCGAGCCTGTGAAGGTCAGACGCTTCATCATCAGGGGCATCCAGTCCATCTCGACTTTGCTGCCTTGAAGAAAGGCGATCTGCACCATACGACCTTCAAGGGCCAGGCTGCGCAGATTCTTTTCAAGATAGGAGCCACCCACCATGTCGAGCACGACATTCACGCCGCGGCCCTGGGTGATGTCTTTGACCCTTGGCTGCCAGTCCTCGGTTTTGTAATTGATGACATGGTCGGCGCCCAGTCGTTTGCATGCAGCTGCTTTTTCATCACTGCCCACGGTGGTGATCACCGTGGCCCCCGCCCATTTCGCTAGCTGAATGGCCGTGACACCGATGCCACTTGAGCCGCCATGAATCAGCACGGTCTCACCTTCGCGAAGTTTTGCCCGTTCAATCAGGTTGGCCCAGACGGTCATGTAGGTTTCGGGAAGTGCGGCGGCCTGAAGCAGTGAAAGCCCGGAAGGAATCGGAAAGCAATGACCCGCGGGCGCCGTCACTTCTTCGGCGTAGCCGCCACCTGGGGTCAAGGCACAGACCAGATCACCCACCTTCCAGCCACCAACCTGTGCACCCACCGCCTTCACCCGGCCACTGACCTCAAGCCCCATGAATGGGGAGGCGCCAGCAGGCGGCGGATAGAGCCCTTTGCGCTGAAGCAGGTCGGGGCGATTCACGCCCGCGTAGGCCACCTCGATCAGCAGGTCTTCTGCGGCGGGGGTGGGTGACGGCACTTCCTGGAGTTCAAGTTTGAAGTCAGGAGCTGCGTGATGAACGATGGCAAGCATGGTTATTTCCCCGACTCTTTCAGTGTGACGGTTCGGTTAAACACCATGGCGTTGGGGTTCGAGTCTTGGTCCACCACAAAGTAGCCGTGGCGCTCAAACTGAAACCGCTCCTCGGTCTTCGCCTGGGCCAGGCTGGGCTCAACGGCCGCCGTGATCACAGTCAGAGAATTGGGATTGAGGTCGTCCAGAAAATGGCGCTCTAAATCAGGTGGGTCGCCTTCGCGGCGCGCACCAGGTGTTGGGTTCGAAAAGAGGCGTTCATAAAGTCGCACCTTGGCCATCGGCGCGTGGCGGGCGGACAGCCAGTGAATATTGCCCTTCACCTTGTACTGGTCGGCGCCGGGCGTGCCGCTCTTGCTGTCTTCATAGATCTTCGCGCGAATTTCGGTGATCTTGCCGGAGGCGTCTTTTTCAAAGCCCGTGCATTCAATCACATAGGCATAGCGAAGACGAACCTTGCCGCCGGGTGAAAGCCTGAAGAACCCTTTTTCGGGAACCTCTTGAAAGTCCTCGCGTTCAATCCAGAGTTCACGAGATAGCGGCACCACACGCTTGCCAAGCTCTGGCTTTTGAGGATGGTTCGGGGCGAAGCATTCCTCTTCGTGATCGGCGTTGAGGTTTTCCAAGACAAGCTTGACCGGGTCAAGCACAGCAATCTTTCGAAGGGCGGTGTCATTCAAATGATCACGCATGCACTCTTCCAGCACGCTGTAGTCAATCCAGCCATCGGATTTCGAAACACCGATCATTTCTGCAAAGCGGCGAAATCCCTCGGGGGTGTAGCCGCGTCGCCGTGCGGCAATCAGTGTGGGCATGCGCGGGTCGTCCCAGCCTTCCACCGCCCTGGATTCAATCAGCTCGACCAGTTTTCGTTTGGACAGCACCACGTAGGTGAGGTTGAGCCTTGCGAATTCATATTGGTGGGGAAGGGCTTGGCTGTTGAGCAGACCAGTGGCAGCCACCTTTTGCAAAAGCCAGTCATAGAGCGGCCGATGGTCTTCGAATTCCAATGTGCAGATGGAATGGGTGATGGACTCGATCGCGTCCGAGAGCGGGTGGGCGTAGTCGTAAAGAGGGTAGATGCACCAGGCATTTCCTGTGCGATGGTGTTCGGTGTGACGAATGCGATAGAGCACGGGGTCGCGCATGTTCATGTTGGGCGAGGCCATGTCAATCTTGGCGCGAAGCACATGGGCGCCGTCGGGGAATTCGCCAGCACGCATCCGACGAAAGAGATCGAGATTTTCTTCAACGCTGCGGTCACGAAATTTGGAATTCGTGCCCGGGCTGGTCAGGGTGCCCCGGTGGCTGCGCATGTCATCAGCGGACTGAGAATCCACATAGGCATCACCTGATTGAATCAGGGCTTCGGCAAACTGATAGAGCTTTTCAAAATAATCGCTGGCAAAGAAGTGATGGCTGCCCCAGTCAAAACCCAGCCAGCGAACCGCCGATTCAATGGCATCAACGAATTCCTGTTCCTCTTTGGCCGGGTTGGTGTCATCGAGTCGAAGATGGCACTGGCCTTGATAGTCCCGCGCGAGACCAAAATTCAGACAGATGGATTTGGCGTGCCCGAAATGAAGATAGCCATTGGGCTCCGGAGGGAAACGGGTGATCACCTTCTTCACCCGCCCCGCGGCGAGGTCGGCATCCACAATGTGCCGAATGAAGTTAACGGGTGCTGGGGCAGGGTTTGTCATAGGGAATCGATTCTTGTTGGGCCACAGTCAGCCTGATGCCGAAACCCCGATTTTAGCTACACTGGACGACTTATCCTGCCGTTCGCTGACCTGGAGCCCCTGGTGACCGTCGTTTCCCAAGAATCCGATCTTCCGAATCGATTGCTGCTGATCGACGGCTCGAGCTTTCTTTACCGAGCCTTCCATGCCTTGCCCGATCTGCGCACCCGCTCGGGGCTGCCCACGGGCGCGCTCACCGGCATGGTGAATATGCTTCGCCGGGTTCGGGCCGAGTGGCCTGCGCGCTATGTCGCATGTGTGTTTGACCCCAAGGGCCCAACCTTTCGCGACGCCATCTATTCGCAATACAAGGCCAACCGTGCGTCCATGCCGGAAGACCTTGCCGCGCAGGTTCCAGCCATCTTCAAAGCCGTGCAGGCCCTGGGCTGGCCACTGGTGATGATCGACGGCGTTGAAGCCGACGATGTGATTGGCACCCTTGCGGTTCAGGCCAGCCGAAACGCCATGCCCACCGTGGTGGTGACGGGTGACAAAGACCTTGCACAGCTGGTGAATGACGATGTGATTCTGATTGACACCATGAGCCGCGATGGTGGCCCGGCGAAGGTCTCGGACCGTCAGGCGGTGATTGATAAATTTGGTGTCCCGCCGGAACTGATCGTGGATTACCTGTCACTGGTTGGAGACACCTCAGACAATGTGCCGGGCGTGCACAAGGTGGGGCCCAAAACGGCGGCGAAGTGGCTTGGCGAATATGGTTCCCTGGATGCCGTGATGGCTTCGGCCGGAGAAATTTCGGGTGTAGTGGGGGAGAACCTTCGTCAGGCCCTGGACTGGCTTCCCACCGCAAGAACCCTGGTGACGGTAAAAACCGACTGCGATCTTTCCACCGCGATTACAGACTTTCGGGAGTCGCTTGGCTGGCGGCCCATGGACCTAGCCACCATTCAAGAACTGAAAGAAACCTATCAGCTGGACCGAAGCCTGCGCGGCCTTGGCGAGGAATCATCGGCCGCACACTCGGTGGGTGAGACAGCGAAGAAAGAGGCGACCGAGCCCGCAGGGCTTTTTGATACCCCCACCTCTTATACCGCCGTGACCGACTGGCCCGCGTTTGAGCAGTTGTTGGCCAAGATCTCATCGGCAGAGCTTGTGGCGGTGGATACCGAAACCACATCGATTGATGCACGTGCTGCGAAGATTGTGGGTATCTCCTTTGCGACGGAAGTCGGTCAGGCCTTTTACATTCCGCTGCGTCATTCTTATGCGGGTGCTCCCGAACAGCTTCCGGCCCAGGATGTCTTGGGCCGGCTGAAGCCCTGGCTTGAAGACGCCAGCCGAAAAAAGGTTGGCCAGAATCTGAAGTACGACATGCATGTGCTGGCTGGCGCGGGAATCTTCATGCGGGGTGTGGCCTTCGACACGCTTTTGGAGTCGTATGTGCTGGAGGCACACAAGTCGCATGACCTCGACTCCTTGGCGCAGCGACATCTTGGCCGCAAGGGCTTAAGTTACGACGATGTCACCGGCAAGGGTGCGTCGCGAATTGGTTTTGAGCAGGTGTCGGTCGATGTCGCCTGCCGCTATTCCAGTGAAGACTCGGATTTCACCCTGCACCTGCATCAGACGCTCTGGCCTCAGATTGAACGAGAGCCATTGCTTCGCCACATCTATCAAGAGATTGAAATGCCCGTGGCCCAGGTGCTTTGGCAGATGGAACACAACGGCATTGAAGTGGACGCCAAGCTGCTCACGGATCAAAGCGAAGAACTCGCCAATAAGATTAGCGAACTTGAGGCCCAGGCCCATGAGCTTGCCGGGCAGCCGTTTAACCTGGGCTCACCCAAGCAGCTTGGGGAGATTCTCTTCGGCAAGCTGGGTTATGCCCCGGTGAAAAAGACGGCAACGGGTGCGGCATCCACCGATGAAGACGTGTTGGAAAAACTGGCGGAAGACTACCCCCTGCCTCGCGTCCTTCTGGAATGGCGAAGCTTCTCGAAACTTAAATCCACCTACACCGACAAGCTTCCGAAGATGGTGGACCCAGCCACGCGAAGGGTGCACACCACCTTTTCACAGGCCGTGGCCGTCACGGGGCGTCTGGCTTCGAGCGACCCTAATCTGCAGAACATCCCCATTCGCACGCCAGAGGGGCGACGCATTCGCCAGGCCTTTGTGGCACCCGCCGGGCATGTCTTGATCTCGGCGGATTACTCCCAGATCGAGCTTCGCATCATGGCGCATCTTTCGGAGGACCCGGGCCTATTGAAGGCCTTTATGGCGGGTGAGGATGTGCACAAGGCCACGGCCAGCGAAGTCTTTGGTGTACCCCTTGATCAGGTGAGTGCCGAGCAGCGTCGCTATGCAAAGGTGATTAACTTCGGGCTGATCTACGGCATGAGCGCCTTTGGCCTAGCCAGGAACCTGTCGATTGACCGGGGGGTAGCGAAAAATTACATCGACCAGTACTTTGCCAAGTATCCCGGTGTGGCCCGTTACATGGACAACATTCGGGCCACCGCCAAGGCCAAAGGCTATGTCGAAACCGTGTTTGGCCGAAGGCTCTGGCTGCCCGAGATCTCTTCGCCCAATGGCCCAAGGCGGCAGGGCGCCGAACGCGCTGCAATCAATGCACCGATGCAGGGCACCGCGGCCGATCTGATCAAGATGGCCATGATTCAGGTTCAGCGTGCTCTTGAAACCCAGAAACTTCGATCTAAACTGGTCCTGCAGGTGCACGACGAACTGATTCTTGAAGTGCCCAATGATGAAGTTGATCTGATTAAAGGCCTATTGCCCGAAAAGATGGAAAACGTGGCCACACTTCGGGTTCCGCTTCTGGTGGAGGTGGGTGTGGGACGGAATTGGGATGAGGCGCATTAACCGTAATCGATGCGCCAATCCGATGTTGATGCAATTGAATCAATCAAGGAGACCGAGATGAATGGTTTTTTAAAAGACGAAATTAATTCCCTCTCGCCCGCCTCAGCTGCGGGTTCGAGCCGCCGTGGGTTCATTCAGGGTTCGGTAGCGGCTGGATTTGCTGCGGCAGTCATGCCCACCGGCAATCTTCTTGCCCAGGTGATCACCACCGACACCCAGGGGCTGACCGCCGGCATGGTGGAGATCCCCGCTGGCGATCGTTCAATTCCTGCCTATCGGGCCATGCCTCAGGGCAAGACCCAGCTTGGCTGCGTGATTGTTGTGCATGAAATTTTCGGCGTGCATGAATACATCAAAGATGTCTGCCGTCGGCTGGCCAAGCTTGGTTACATGGCCATTGCCCCCGAATTTTTTGTGCGCCATGGCGATGTCAGTCAGTACAAAACCGTGCCCGATATTTTTGCGAATGTGGTGAGCAAGGTTCCTGACCGCGAGGTGCTGAACGACGTGGACGCCACAGTCACCTGGGCGGCGGCCAATGGCGGCAATGGCACCAAGGTCGGCATTACCGGTTTTTGCTGGGGCGGACGAATTGTCTGGATGGCTTCGGCGGCGAACCCTCGCCTGAAGGCCGGCGTGGCCTGGTACGGCCGACTCATGACCATGGTGAATGCCGCCACCCCGAATCACCCGCACGACATCGCCGAGAAACTGAACTGGCCAGTGCTGGGTCTTTATGGTGGCAAAGACGACGGCATTGGGCTGGACACCGTGGAAGAAATGAAGACGCGCCTTTCATTTGGCGGCAAGGCTTCGCAGGCTTCCGAGTTCGTGATCTACCCCGACGCGCCTCATGCCTTTCATGCGGATTACCGGCCAACCTACCGCAAAGAGGCGGCGGAAGATGGCTTTAAGCGTGCCGTGGAGTGGTTCAAGAAACACGGGGTTGCCTGATGCTGGCGTTCGCCCTCCTTGCTGCAGTTTCGGCCACCGTCATTTCCATTTTGCTGGCGGCCCTGGTGTCGCTTGGGCCGCTGTCCCGCGTGGTGGACAGGCTGGTGAGCTTTTCTGCAGGCATGTTGTTGGGCGCGGCATTGCTGCATCTTCTGCCCGAGAGCGTGCACATGGGGGGCGAGATTCACGGCGTGAGCATGGCGCTCTTGTGCGGCCTGGTGGGTTTTTTCATTCTTGAGCGGCTGGCCATTTTGCGCCATGACCACCATCACGAACATGATGGACATGACCACCCCCATGGCCATGATGCGAAGGCGGCGGGCCGTGGCGGCTGGACGCTGCTGATTGGCAGCACCATCCATGCCATGGCCGATGGCGTGCTGATTGCCGCTGCATTTTTTGCAGACCCTTACCTTGGCGTTTTAACGGCCGTGGCCATTGCCACTCATGAAGTTCCCCAGCAGATTGGAAACTTTTTGGTGCTTCTGAACAGCGGATTCACCAAAGGCAAGGCGTTGTTTTTCAATGTGCTGACGGGAGTGGGCGCGCTGACCGGTGCACTGCTGGGTTATTTTTATCTGGCCAGCGCCAGCGACTGGGTGCCTTATGTGCTGGTGGTGGCTGCCGCCAACTTCATTTACATCGCACTGTCGGATTTAATTCCTCAGCTGCATGCCCAGGCGCATTCACACCATGGAAGCCTGAAGCAGGCGGCCTGGCAGCAGCCTGCATTGATGTTGCTGGGCATTGCCGTGGCTGGCTTTGCCGCAAGCTTTTTGCATGCGCATTGACGAAAGAAAACCTGACGCCTAGCCCTTTGGTTGATCCTATTGGTCAATAGCCGCCGCTGATCTTTTTTTGCACGATGAACTCCACTCGAATCACGGTGATTCGAGTCTTCAGGAGAAATCGATGCGATCACTTTTCAAGCCCTCGTGGGCTCAGGCCAAACACTTCATTCGGAGCGGGCTTGTCGCTCCCTTGCGCTCACGCTCGGCGCCCTCTGGCCAGGGCATGACGGAATACATCGTTGTGGTAGCGGTTGTCGCCGTTGCCGCAATCGGTGTCTACAGCATGCTTGGGCAGACCATTCGAAACCAGACCGCTGGCATTGCCCAGGAAATATCCGGCAATGACGCCGGAGCAGCACTCAATGCGGCAACCACCTCAGCAGCCTCTGCACGGTCTCAGGCGAACACCCGGAAAGATCTCAAGAACTACAACCAGGACAACCATTAATGAGGCGTGAGCCTCCGCATGGGGCGGTGATCATCGCAGGCGTAGCCTTCCTTGCCCTGCTTGCGGTGGTCATGGGCTGGCTGGCGCGATCGGCCATTCTGACCAATGAGAAAACGCGTGCGGACGCTCTGGCGGATGCGTCTGCTAAATCAGTCGCCACCTGGTATGCACAGATTCTTAACTATGACGCTTACACCAACCGTGCCATCGCTGCTAACGAGATTCTGATTGCTCAGGCGGCCACGATGACGGCGTGGACGCAACATGTGCAGACCTTGTCAAGAAATCTCGGCATGGTGGCGCAACTCATCCCACCCGTTCAGCCGGTGGCCGTCTGGATTCAGGAGGCCTCAGTCCTGAGTCATGAAATGGCCAAGACGGCCGCCATGATCGAGACCCCTCTGCGTTCAGGCTACACCCGAGCTTTGCAGTCAAGCCAGACCATCATGCATGCATCGGCCACGCCCTTTGCGGCGCAGGCGATGGTCAATGAGGTGATCTGGACTGCCGATTCGCGTTTCTTTGGTCAGATCATTCCAAGTAGTGGCCTCTCCGATTTCTACAACGCGACCCGCAACTACCAGGGTGCGGATCGAAGAGATTTCGCCACACTGGTCCAGCAGACGCAGGATAGTTTTTCACGCAGCCGAAACGAGAACACTCGTTTGCTGCTGATGCCTACAGTGAGCTGTATTCCAACAAGCACAGACCGTGCGTTTGCGCGTCTGGCTAAGCGAGGAGGCACCTGGATTTCTCGCGACTTGAGCGATTGGGAGTCGGCCGACACATTGTCGATTCATACATGGCGTAAGCGAAGCGGCTGGAACCCGACGTGCGGAAGCCTTCGGGAATCGATTGCTTTGGGATGGGGTGCATCGGATGCATCGATCAGTCGATCCGATGGGATTCAGGACGACCCTGCCGGGGTGGGCGGGAATCCTGGGGCATTTTCTCGAGCACGATCGGAGTTGGTCGGTACGCCGGGCTATCTCGGCCTGAGCGACCACCGAGAACTCTCCGCACCATTGGCTCAAGCACGAGGTGATGTCTCTATTCGAGTTCCTGTGCTGGTTCGGCTGTCTGACTCAAAAATCCGCGCATCTCGTTTCGGTCAGACGATCCGTGGCCATGCGATCTCGGACGCCAAGTCTGGAAATCTCTGGTCTTTAAGCGTTGCGGAAACTCATTTCCTTCGCCCGCCAGACACTTTGCCGAACTCGGCGACTCGTGAATTTGCCAATCTATTTGCCCCTTTCTGGGGAGCAAGGTTGGTGCCCCCAACGTTGTCCGATCGCTCGGTGGCGACAGCGCTCACCCAAGGGAAGCTTCTGCAATGATGAGTCAATGGAATAAACCCTCGGGGCAGGCACTCATCGAGACCGTCGTGGTGCTCGGTATGGTTGCCACTCTTCTTGCTGGCCTAATGATCATCGCCTATGTCGGAGACTCCGGCTTAAAAAACAGTCAGGCGACTCGAATGGCTTCCTTTGATTGTGATGTTCGCCCCGGGCATTGTCGAACAGGATCTCAGATCTCCCAGACTCGAATTCAGACGTTTGTTTTTGGAAAGTCAGATAGCGAAATACAAAGTGTGCCCGTCGCTTCCAATGACACCATCAAGCCCCCTGAATTCCGATCGCTGGGCAGGGATCGGCGTGCCATAGAGTCGGCAGATGCCTTGCGGCTCGCAGTGGATGCCCCACGCGTGGATGGCGCGGAGCAGGGCTTGCTGCTAAAACTTTCGGATGCTTTTCGAAGCTTCACTATGAAGGCGGGCCCGAGCCTCTTCGGTCTTCCTTCGCCAGATCAGTTGACTCGGTCGACGGTATCACTGGATCTCTGGGGTTCGCGCCGGATGGAAAACGTGTCCAGCGGCGAGTCTCCGATTACGTTAGTTCGGCTACAGAGTCGACTGGCGATGATTAGTGACAGCTGGGCTGCAGCCGATCGTCAGCAGTTCCACCGAAGGGTCAGGGATGGTGAATCACCCCTAAAAGTTTTGGATGTTGGCGTCAGTGCACTTTACCTTCCTGGTAAGGATGCCCTGATGCCGGTGATGGATGCGATTGGCCTTGAGGCAGACACGCGACCCTTTCGTCAGGCATTTCAAA
>JBBAQV010000012.1:10224-18030 GCA_040400125.1 Burkholderiaceae bacterium | reverse complement strand
ATCGGTGCTCTTGATGCGCTCAATGTCGCGCTAAATC
Organism: Burkholderiaceae bacterium; assembly: GCA_040400125.1. Lineage (GTDB taxonomy): Bacteria > Pseudomonadota > Gammaproteobacteria > Burkholderiales > Burkholderiaceae_A > Lacustribacter. The sequence goes on along the minus strand of JBBAQV010000012.1, from coordinate 17,993 downwards.
ACGACATCCGCCTGCTTGAGTTCATAGTCACTGATGCGTTTACCCATGATGGTGAAGGTCTGCATCAAGATATCCCAGGTTCCTGAAATTGCGCGATTCCCAGGCTTGGCGGAAATATCCACGGCAATCACCACATCGGCCCCAAGGTCTCGGGCCACACCCGCGGGAACGGGATGGGTCAACCCGCCATCGACATAGTCGCGATCACCAATGCGAACGGGACTGAACACACCTGGCACGGCGCTTGATGCACGCACGGCCATTCCCGTGTCGCCCCGCTGAAAAACAATGGGCTCGCCCGACCGAACGTCCGTGGCCACAATCGCCAAAGACCGAGGCATTTTTTCAATGGGCTGATTCTTCAGCTGCGCATTCACATAGTTGGCCAACGCCTCGCCGCGCAAAAGTCCTCTGCCCGTGATGGTCCAATCGGAAAAGGTGCTTTCTTCCAAGGCCAGCCCAAGCCGCTGCAGTTCAAAGGCATTCATGCCCGAAGCGTAAAGCGCACCCACCAGACTTCCTGCGCTGGTACCGACAATCATGTCGGGCACGATGCCATTGGCCTCAAGCACTTTGATCACGCCAATATGTGCAAAGCCCTTGGCCGCACCGCCACCAAGTGCTAATGCAATTTTCGGTTTTGACTTGGGTGCGGTGCCGCAGCCGCTCAGGAGTGAAGTGACAGAAAGGGCCGCCACCGAGGCTGCCGAAAGAAGAAAAGTTCGTCGTTGCATGATCATGTGGATGAAGATAGAAACTGAGACACGACTTGAATCTGATCATCGTGCATCAGGCTGGGTGCATGGCCGACCCCGGCGAATGCCACCGACTGAGCGCGAGGCCCACGGTGGCTCATGGCCTCGGCCACCGCTTGCGTACAGAGGTCACTCTGAGCTCCACGCAGCAACAAGGTGGGGCACTGAATGGCGTCGTAGACGGGCCAGAGTTCAAGGTTGGGAACCATGGCACCCATCGAATAGGTCTGACGAAAAGGCTCGGCAATGGCGGGGTCGTAATGAACGCGGACCCCTTTGCCTTCAGCATCCGCCACAAGGCCTGGGTCGATCAGGTCGTGCCACTCGTTGTCCGAATGAGGACCAAACCCGGAAAAGATCTCTCGCAAGGTCTTGTACGCAGTTTCCCGGTCTGGGAAATGTGTCACCAGCCCCACGTAACTGGCAATTCTGGCTAGCGCCTCGCCCGAAAGGCTGGCACCGACATCGTTCAGAATCAGCCGATCGATCGGTGAATTCTGAAGCGACGCTAAGGTCATTCCAATCAGCCCTCCCATTGAAGTGCCCACCCATTTCACCTTGGGAACATTCAGCCGCGCAATCAGCGTGATCATGTCGGCCGCGTACTGAGGGACGCCATAGAGCATGGGGTTTTTCAGCCACGATGAACGGCCCCGCCCCACCACGTCGGGGCAGACCACACGGTAGCGAGCGCTTAAATGCTTCGCCAAGACATTGAAATCCTGGCTAAGGCGAGTCAGGCCATGGACACAGATGACCGTGTCTGGGTTGGAAGGGTCACCCCATTCCTGATAGGCCATCTCGTGCAGGCCCGCGGGGCTGATGCAGCTGACGCGGGCCCAGCGTGGCCGGGCAAGGTCATGTTCGGAAGCCTTTATCATTACCATTGAACGATCCTAACACCCGCAAGGAATACGCTATGTCGAAGTCTTTCATTCTCGCCAACAAGGTTGCACTTGTCACTGGGTCCACCAGCGGAATCGGTCTGGGCATTGCCAAGGCGCTGGCCGCCCAAGGGGCCGACATCATGCTCAACGGGTTTGGCGACGCCGAACTTATCAAAGGCTTAATGAACGAGATCAGCCAGCGATTCGGCGTTCGCGTGCTGCACCATGGCGCCGACATGAGCAAACCCTCCGAGATCGAAGACATGATTCGCGCCACGGAATCCAAGCTTGGCCGAATTGATGTGCTGGTGAATAACGCCGGCATTCAACATGTTGCGGCGGTGGAAGAGTTCCCGGTGGAACGTTGGGACGCGGTGATCGCCATCAATTTGTCCTCTGCCTTTCACACCATTCGTTGCGCACTACCCGGCATGAAAAAGCGCGGCTTTGGTCGCATCATCAATGTCGCCTCGGTGCATGGGCTTGTTGCCTCGGCGCAGAAATCGGCCTATGTCGCCGCCAAGCATGGTGTGGTGGGCCTTACCAAGGTGGTCGCCCTTGAAAACGCCCAAACGCCGATCACCTGCAATGCCATCTGCCCGGGCTGGGTGCTCACACCCCTGGTTCAGAAACAGGTGGACGCTCGCGCCGTTGCAAAAAAAATGTCCAACGACGACGCCAAGCGTGACCTCCTGATGGAAAAACAACCCTCGGGCGAATTCGTCACACCCGAACAGCTCGGCGAGCTGGCCGTCTTCTTCTGTTCCGATGCGGCCAGTCAGGTGCGCGGCGTGGCCTGGAATATGGACGGGGGATGGTTCGCTCAGTAATTGAATCAGTGACTGAATCAATGAGTGAGTCAGTAACTGAGTCAGTCACTGAGTCAGTGACCAAATCAGTCATTGAGCTGTCGTGGGAACGCATTCATGCGGATGCGAAATCCTTGGCGAATCAGCTTCGCCCTTTGGGCCCATGGCCATCCATGGTAGCCATCACTCGCGGCGGCCTGATTCCAGCCTGCCTGGTGGCCCAGGAGCTTGACATCCATTGCATCGAAACACTGGGCCTTCAAAGCTATTCCAAAGAAAACCAACCCGGTGACATTCAGATCGTGAAGCCCCTACCCGCCAGCTTCGACCGCCAGGCGCGGGTGCTGGTCATCGATGACCTGGTCGACACCGGACAAAGCGCACAGGCTATTCGCCAGCTTTTGCCCCATGCTCACATTGCCACGCTTTATGCAAAACCCAAAGGCCTTGCCATGGTGCAAAGCCATGTGGCCCATTTCGCGCAAGACGCATGGATTATCTTTCCCTGGGAACAGACCCAACAGGCAGCTGCCTCTGCATGACGCCGCTGAGGGTTAGAAAAATTCCTTACTAACTCTGGTTCCCAGCAGATACATCTGCTCAAGGAAGTGCTTTAAGAATTCATGAATGTCACGCTCGAAATCTTCATCGATGCGCAGGTATTGAACATCCGCGCGAAGCCTTCCAGCCAGACGTTGCGGCTCGCCACCCAAGACGTCGGTCACCTGGTCAAGGTTGAGGCAGACTTCATTCAGGCAGGCCAGCAACGACCGCGGCATGTCGGGGCGCTGAATCAAGAGTTCCGCCACACGCCGTGGCGTGATGACATCGCGATAGACCTTTCGATAGATCTCAAGGGCAGACACCGAACGCAGCACCGACGCCCAATAATAGTAGTCGGCTCGCCCATCATTGGCAGGCGCACGACCTTTGGCCTCGGCCACCTCTTCTTCCAGATCAAATTTGGCATCAAGAATTCGAGCGGTACTGTCTGCGCGTTCAATAAAGGTGCCAAGCCTCATGAAGTGGAAGGCTTCGTCTTTAAGCATGGTGCCAATGCTGACCCCGCGAAACAGGTGAGACCGAAGCTTCACCCATTCAAACAAACTGGTGGGGTCTTTGTGCCAGCGCTGGTTGGCCAGAAGCGTTTTCATTTCCAGCCATGTGGCATTCACCGTTTCCCAGATTTCGGTATTCACCGAACCTCGAACAATCCGGCAGTTCTCTCGGGCCGCAGAAAGGCAACTCACAATGCTGGACGGGTTGGACGCATCAGAGACCAGATCCAGAAGGGTCTGGGCATAGGCTGCGCTTTGCTCTGAAAAGGCGCTGGGCAGCAAAGACGCCTGCCTTTGAACATCCAACATTCGGGCGGTGTTTTCGGCGCGCTCGATGTAACGAGACATCCAAAAAAGACTGTCGGCCGTTCGGCTAAGCATGGCCTAGTTTCCCTCCTGCAGAACCCAGGTGTCTTTGGTGCCGCCACCTTGAGAAGAATTCACAACCAAAGATCCCTCGCGCAGCGCCACGCGGGTGAGTCCGCCCGGAACAATCGAAACCTCCTGGCCGCTTAAAACAAAGGGGCGAAGATCAATATGCCTTGGGGCAATGCCCGATTCGACATAGGTGGGTGATGTTGAAAGCGCCAAGGTTGGCTGCGCAATATAGGTTTCAGGCTTGGCCTTGATCAGGCCCCGAAAGCGCTCAATTTCCTCTTTCGTGGCCGAAGGCCCCACCAACATGCCATAGCCTCCAGCACCATGGGTTTCTTTTACCACCAGTTCATCCAGGTGATCCAGCACATAGGCCAGGTCATCGGGCTTGCGACAGATGAAGGTGGGCACATTCGAAAGAATGGGCGATTCGCCAAGATAGAAACGAATCATGTCGGGCACATAGGGGTAGATGGATTTGTCATCGGCCACACCCGTGCCCGGCGCATTGCACAGGGTGACACGCCCTGCACGCACCGCCGACATCAGCCCCGGAACACCCAGCGTGGAATTCGGGCGAAAGACCAATGGATCCAGAAAGTCGTCGTCAATGCGCCGATAGATCACGTCCACTCGACGCGGCCCGCGCGTGGTGCGCATGAAGATCCGGTTTTCCGACATGAACAGGTCTTGGCCTTCCACCAGTTCCACCCCCATCTGCTGAGCAAGGAAGGCGTGTTCGAAATAAGCGGAGTTATAAATGCCGGGTGTCATCACCACCACGGTGGGGTCATCCACGCCAGCGGGCGCCACCGAGCGCAGATGCTTGAGCAGCATGTCGGGATAGTGTTCGACGGGCGCCACCCGATGCAAAGAAAATAGTTCAGGAAAAAGCCGCATCATGGCCTTGCGGTCTTCAATCATATAGGACACGCCAGAAGGCACGCGCAGATTATCTTCAAGAACATAGAACTCGCCCTGCCCGGCGCGAACAATATCAATGCCACTGATGTGCGCATAGATGTCGCGCGCCACGGCAACACCTTTCATCTCGGGGCGATACTGGGCATTACGCAAAATGAGATCTTGCGGAATCAGCCCCGCGCGGATGATGTCTTGGTCGTGATAGATGTCATGAATAAACCGGTTCAAGGCCGTGACCCGCTGACGCAGACCGGCCTCCATGGTGCGCCACTCATCGGCGGGCAGAATGCGGGGAATCAGGTCGAAGGGAATCAGACGTTCAGTGCCGGCTTCGTCGCCATAGACGTTGAAGGTGATGCCCACCCTTCGAAAAAAAAGATCAGCCTCGACCCGGGCACGCTCCATGGTCTCTTCAGACTGCGCCTTCAGCCAATTCCAATAAGCCTGGCAATGCGGCCTTGGGTCGGACGTGGGGCCCGAAGCCGAATGGGCGAACATCTCGTCAACGCTAGTGATCTTTCGGTTCATACCCCCATTAAAGCAGAGACCGTGCCAGCCTTCGTGGGATCAGAGGGCGAATCAGGCTGATGGGGCAATTTATTGCCGAACGCTGTGCCAGTAACGTCGATGACTGCCCCAGAAATGGCTGATCTGAAGCCTGCCCGCTGACCATCGCATTTCAATCGCCCCTAAAAGATCAGTTCGCAGAATCTGGGCCGTGCCCTGTAAACGTGCCAAGACCTCGGGGTGCGGGTGACCAAATCGGTTGCGATAGCCCGCCTGAATGACCACCCAGCGCGGTCTCACGGCGTCAAGCAGTGCCTGGCTGCTCGAGGTCTTACTTCCATGATGGGGCGCCATGAGCACTTCTGATGCAAGGCTCGCACCAAAAAGGTGCGACTCCTCCACCGCCTTCGGAATATCGCCCGTGAGAAGAATGCTTCCACCGTTGGATGCACGAACCTGCAGAACGCAGGAATCCGCATTGCGGTCGGGGTTGGCTTTAATGGCATTCATGAACCGTGAATCGAAGCTTGGATGCAGCACACGAAACTCAACGCCATCCCAGACCCAGCGTTGCCCCGCCTGGCATTCGATTTTCGGAATCTCCTTGGCGGCAAGCAAAGCCTCAGGCTTCATCTCCATGAACTCAGGCGCACGAAGTTCCGCCACTTTTGACATGGCCAGCACCGAAGCCAGGCCACCGGAATGGTCGTCATCAAAGTGAGACACCATCAGCTGATCCATGCGGCGCAGATTCAAACCGCGCAGCGTCGGCATCACCATTCGCGCGCCAGCATCGGATTCCCCCATCGAGGGCCCCGTGTCATAAAGAAGCTGATGATGCTGGGTCTGAATCAGCACACTCGAGCCCTGGCCCACATCAATGAAGTGCACGGTCATGTCACCGTGGGCAGGACGATCGGGGGCGCTTCCAAAAAGCAGCAACAGCCCCAGCCAGCCCGCATGACGAAAGCGCATCAGACGTGGCGGAAGCATTGAACTAAAAGCCATCATCAGAAGCATGGATGCCAAGGCTGTGCGAAAGACGCCAGGCGAAGGCCAGTCGATGGTGGCCAGAGGCATGGATGCGCACCACTGAAGAAAAAGCATCACCAAAGACTGCCCCCATGCCGCACCCATCAGAAACACGGGGCTGGGTAAGACCGGATCCACCAGCACGCCCAGCATGGCCAGTGGCGTCACCAGATAACTCACCAGCGGAATGGCCAGCGCATTGGCCATGGGCCCCACCAGAACAATCTGTTGAAAAAACATGACCGTGATGGGTAAGAGCCCAAAGGTGATCGCCAGCTGCGCATGACTGGCCTGCCGCACCAGACCAAGCGACTTTCGCCATAGTGAATTGTTATTCAGTGAATGGTGATTGAGTGAATCGTTGCTGGATGCGTCGTTGCTTGAAGAGCCGTTGTTCGATGCGTCTTTATTCAGTGAAAAAAGAAATGCCACCGCCATGAACGACAGCCAGAACCCCGGCGCAAGCACGGCCATTGGGTCTCGTGTGAGCACCACAATCAAAGCCAAGGCCAGCGAAGCCCAAGGGTTGGCCTGAATGCCCACCACCCTTGAGGCACACACCGCGCAGACCATCCAAGCGGTGCGCTCGGCGGGAATAGCAAACCCCGCCAAGAGCGCATAACCCAAAGCACCGAACATGGCTGAAAGCGCACCCACCGATTGCACGGGCAGCCACAGACCCACCTGCAAGGGCGTGAGGCAAAGCAGCCGCCAGACACCTGCGCCCAGCCAGCCAATCAAGGCCGCAAGCATGGTCACATGAAGGCCAGAAATGCTCATCAGATGCGAGACACCGGTCTTTTGAAAAAGCGCCCATTCGTCCACCGAAATCGCCCGCTGATCACCCACCACCAAAGCAGTGATCACCGGTCTTGATGGATGATCACCAAGCGCTGCATGAATGGTCTGACGAATGGCATCGCGGCGTTGATCAATCCAGACTTCAAATGATTGTTCTAACCCAATTCGCTGGGGACGAATCGAATGCTTGTTCTGCTGAACACTGCCGCCGAAGCCCAGCCCTTTTTCAAGCATCCAGGCTTCGTAATCAAAGCCCTTGGGGTTGCGGGTGCCATTGGGTTTTCGCAACCGAACCTCAAACCGCCAGATCTCGCCTGGGGCGATGACCACGGGCGATGGATGACGATCACTGTCATACCAATGCACCACACCGCGACGTGGAAAATTCTGAACGGGGCCACCGCGCCAATGCACAGCGCGCGCTTGAACCTCCATGCGCCAGCTGCGCTCATCCCGCGTGGGCAGATCCATCACCCAGGCTTCCATCAATACGGTTTCTCGATCCAGGCTGTCGATCAGACGCAGATCCAACGCATGAGAGGCCCGCCAATGAGTGGTTACGGCCGCACACGCTGCAACCGCGATCATCCAGGCGAAAAGGAATAGCTGCTGGCGAAGACC
>JBBAQV010000012.1:974-10124 GCA_040400125.1 Burkholderiaceae bacterium | reverse complement strand
AACAGCCATCCACGCCCCACCCCACAGCCATGGCGTGATTGAACCGAGCTCAGGCTGAAGCTGAATAACACCCACGCCGGCGAGCAGGCCCGCGGCCGTCCACAACAACACCACCGAGCGCGATCAGCCGAGGTGGCCGAAGGGTAAGCGGCTCAGGCCAGGAAGCACCCGATAAACATTGGCGGTGGTGGCCTCGTCAATGCGTTGACGATCCAGCCCGCGGAGTTCAGCAAGACTTTGCGCGATGCGGGCAACCTCCATCGGCTCGTTGGCCTCGCCTTTGCTTTTCCAGGCTGGCGACATGTCCGGTGAATCGGTTTCAAGCACGATGGCGTGCAAGGGCAGATCCACCGCAAGCCGTCGAATCTGAAGTGCCCGCGTGAATGTCATGGCGCCACCAAAGCCAAGACACAGGCCCTGATCCACAAAGGCCATGGCCTGCTGCTGACTGCCGTTAAAGGCGTGGGCAATGCCCTGCCGAAGATTGAACTGTCGAAGGAACTTCAGCACGCGGTCTTGCGACTTGCGCACATGAAGAATGACAGGAAGATCCAACTCACGCGCCATCTTGCACTGAGCCACATAGAAACGTTCCATCTTTTGCCTATCAAGACCCGGCACATAATGATCAAGTCCGATCTCACCCACCGCGATAAGTTTTGGGTCGTGCCGGTTGCGGATCAAGGCATTCTGAAGTTCATCCAGGGCTTCGTCGCCTAGCGTTTCGACATACATCGGATGGATACCCAGGGCGTAGACCACGCTTGGATGGGCATGCGCCGTGCGAATCACCGCATCGAAGCGGTTCGGTGAGACGGCAGGCAGCACAATCGCCCCCACACCCACCGCAAGACTTCGGGCCACAGCGCCCGCAACACCCCCCGACACCGCAGGGGTGTCCAGATAATCCAGGTGGCAGTGACTGTCGATCAGCATGGCTAGAATGGAAGTCTATGGCGAAAAAGTTTCTTCAACGCATTCTGCCCAATCGGCAAGAGCTGGAACAGCACAAGCTCTTGCGCAAGCTTGGCCCCTGGGTCTTGCACCCGGGGGTCTGGACGCTGCATCGGCGAAGTGTGGCCGGGGGTGTGGCTGCCGGGCTTTTCTGCGGCATGTTGCCTGCACCCTTTCAGATGCTGACCGCGGCACTGGCCTCGTTTCTCTTTCATTGGAATCTGCCCGTGGCGGTCTTTGCCACGCTTTACACCAACCCCATCACCTTCATTCCGCTCTATCTGCTGTCGCTAAAGATTGGCATTGTGCTTTTGAATGCGCTCTCGCCCAGCCATGGGCAAAACGGCGAGATTTTGGAGTCGGCCTTTCCTCCCCCGCCTGATTTTCTCTGGGGTGCCCCCATTGAATCGTTTTTGGCCCTAGGCGAATGGGTCTTGGGCATGGGCTGGCCACTGGTGGTGGGCGTCTTCACCCTGGCCTCTTGCCTGGCCATCACCGGCTACATCCTCACGCGGCTGGCCTGGAATTTATGGGTGCGGCGTGAGGTCATGCTTCGAAAGAAACGACGGGGTTAATCTTCCTTGCGAAGCGCGGGGAAAAGAATCACATCGCGAATGCTTGGGCTGTCGGTCAGAAGCATGACCAAACGATCAATGCCAATGCCACAGCCACCTGCAGGTGGCATGCCGTATTCCAGCGCGCGAATGTAATCGCCGTCAAAGAACATGGCCTCTTCGTCGCCGGCGTCTTTGGCTTCCACCTGGGCATGAAAACGTCGGGCCTGATCTTCTGGGTCGTTGAGTTCCGAAAAGCCGTTGGCAATTTCACGGCCGGTAATGAAAAGCTCAAAACGTTCGGTGATCTCCGGGCGGGTGTCCGAGGCACGCGCCAAAGGCGAGACCTCCACCGGGTAGTCAATGATGAAGGTTGGGTCCCAGAGCTTGGCTTCCGCAACCTCTTCAAAGAGCGCAAGCTGCAAAGCACCCAGACCAGCATGCTTCAGGTTGGGTGCAGCCACATCCACCCGCAAGGCTTTCAATGCCGAACGAACAGCGTCCATGTCGTTGAGCATGGCGTCGGTGTATTGCGGCGCATGACGGGTGATGGCCTGGGTGATGGTGAGGCGCTCAAAGGGTTTTGAAAAATCAAGGGTCTTGCCCTGGTAGCTCAGCGTTTCAGCACCTGTGGCGGCCTTGGCCGCATGACGAAGTACCGATTCGGTGAAGTCCATCAGCCAGTGATAGTCGGTGTAGGCCGCATAGAACTCCATCATGGTGAACTCTGGGTTGTGCCTTGGGCTTAACCCTTCGTTACGAAAGTTTCGATTGATTTCGTAAACCCGCTCAAGCCCGCCAACAATTAAGCGCTTTAAAAAAAGTTCAGGCGCAATGCGCAGGTACATCTCTTGATCAAGCGCATTGTGGTGAGTAATAAAGGGCTTGGCCGCGGCACCACCGGGAATCTGGTGAAGCATGGGCGTTTCGACTTCAAGAAATTCATGGTCATTCATGAAATGCCGAATGGCCGAAAGTGTTTTCGAGCGCGCCAGAAAGACCTCACGCGATGGCGCATTCACGATCAGATCAACATAGCGTTGGCGGTACCGTGTTTCGGTGTCGCTCAGGCCATGGAATTTGTCAGGCAGCGGACGAAGTGACTTCGACACCAGGCGAACCTGCTGACAGCGCACCGATAGTTCGCCCTTCATGGTCTTAAAGAGCACACCCTTGGCAAAAACCAGGTCACCCAGATCCCAGTGTTTGAAGGCTTCGTGCTGAGCCTCGCCCACACCTTCGTCGTTCAGATAGATCTGAAGCCTGCCCGTTGCATCTTGCAGGGTGGCAAAGCTGGCCTTGCCCTGAATGCGCTTGAGCATCATGCGGCCAGCCAGGCTCACTTCCACATGTTCGGATTCCAGCTGTTCGCGGCTGTGTGCCTCATAGCGTTGGTGCAAAGGCAGTGCACGATGTGCAGGCTTCACATCATTGGGAAAGGCCGGCTGACCCTGGCCGCGCAAAGCGTCCAGCTTGGCACGGCGCTCGGCCATGATTTGGTTTTCGTCAAACCCGCTGTGTTCGTCCATGGGTTGGCTCATGTCAGATACCTTGTTTTAGGCTGGCTTCAATAAAAGGGTCCAGGTCGCCGTCAAGCACCCGTTGGGTGTTCGAGATTTCAACCTGGGTTCGCAGATCTTTGATGCGGGACTGATCAAGCACATAGCTTCGAATCTGGTGCCCCCAGCCCACATCGGTCTTGCTGTCTTCAAGCTTTTGCTGCTGCTCCATTCGCTTGCGCATCTCGTGTTCATAGAGCCTTGATTTCAACATGGTCCAGGCTTCGTCACGATTACGGTGCTGGGAACGGTCGTTCTGACACTGCACCACAATGCCCGTGGGAATGTGGGTGAGTCGCACGGCGGAATCGGTCTTGTTAATGTGCTGACCACCCGCGCCCGACGCACGGTAGGTGTCGGTGCGGACATCGGCCGGGTTGATATCGATTTCAATGGAATCATCCACTTCGGGGTAAACAAAAACCGAAGCGAACGATGTGTGGCGCCCGCCGCTGGAATCAAAGGGTGACTTTCTCACCAGCCGATGCACGCCGGTTTCGGTGCGCAGAAAACCAAAGGCGTAATCGCCATTGATCTTGATGGTGGCCGATTTAATTCCGGCCACATCGCCTTCCGATTCTTCAAGGAGTTCAGCCTTAAAGCCTTTGCGTTCGGCGTAGCGCAGATATTGGCGCAAGAGCATGGAAGCCCAGTCGCAGGCCTCGGTGCCGCCCGCCCCCGCCTGGATGTCCAGAAAGCAGTTGGCTGGGTCTGCGGGGTTGGAAAACATCCTGCGAAATTCAAGGTCAGCCACCTTGGATTCAATCGCTTGGGCATCGGCCTCAACGGCAAGCAAGGTGGCCTCGTCGGCCTCTTCCCTGGCCATCTCAAGCAGCTCAATCGATTCTGAAATGCCCGAAGTCAGCGTCTGGATGGATTCCACCACCGATTCGAGTGATTTCTTTTCGCGGCCAATTTCTTGCGCGCGTTTGGGGTCGTTCCACAGCGCCGGGTCTTCGACCAGCCGGTTAACCTCTTCTAGCCGTCGTGCCTTGGCATCGAAGTCAAAGAAACCCCCTGAGTGCGTCCACTCGTTTACGCAGCGACTGCAGCGAGGTTTCAATCAGGTTAATGCGTTCAACTTCCATCATTTGGGTGCCATCAATTCGTGTCAAAAGCCCGATTTTACGCGACTCCAACCACTTCAAGCTGCAACGAGGAGCGGCCCTGCCATTCATTGCTCGAAAGCCGGTAAGCCAGCTTTGCTCGCCCGGGAAGATCGGCGGCGGCATTAAACCAGATGGCCTCAATGCCCGCGCTTTTGGTCTCGCCCTCAAGCGCCAAAAGAAGCTTCAGATGACGCTCTTTCAAGCGGCGCTGGCTGATCACCCGAAACTCGTTCACAAAGACTGGCGCCGGAAAGCCCTGCCCCCAGACCTGATCGGCAAGAAGATAGGCCAGATCCAGGCGCATATCCGTGGCCGCGAGCGGGCCATCCATATCCAGGGTCTGCTGCAGGGTTGCGGCATCGACGGTGCTGGACAACACCCTTTGAAACTCTTCGGTGAAACGCGGAAGGTCCGCGGCCATCAGGCTTAAACCGGCGGCCATCGCATGGCCACCAAAGGCCAAAAGCAGGCCTGGGTTCAAGGTGTCAACACGCTCAAGCACATCCCGAATGTGCACGCCAGGGATGGATCGACAGGACCCCTTCACACGGCCCGAATCACCGTCATTGGTCAGCACAATCGTGGGCCGATAAAACTGCTCTTTCAGTTTTCCTGCAATCAGGCCAATCACCCCCTGATGCCAGTTGGCGTCGTGAAGAACAATGCCCAAACCCGGGCTTTGTTGAAGCTGTGGCGCGAGTTCTTGAAATCGTGCCAAGGCTTGGGCGGCAGCTTCTTCTCGCGCCTGGGATTCAATCTCGCGGCGTTCCTGATTCATGGCGTCGAGTTCCGAAGCCAGTGCCATGGCCTGATCAAAGTCGTCTTCAATCAGACACTGAATGCCCACGCTCATGTCCCCCAGCCGTCCCGCCGCATTGATGCGCGGCCCAATCGAAAAGCCAAGATGACTGCTTGTGGCCTGACGAACATCCAACCCAGACACCGCAAAGAGCGCGTTCAACCCGGCAAAGGAATTGCCCTTACGCAGTCTCTGCAGGCCCTGGGCCACAAGCCTTCGATTGTTGGCGTCCAGTGTCACCACGTCAGCCACCGTGCCTAAGGCCACAATGGGCAAAAGATCATCCAGCCTTGGAATCTTTTCTGCAGGCCATTGCAGCACGTCACGCACATGAGCACGCAAGGCCATCAGCACATAAAACATCACGCCCACTCCAGCAAGATTCTTACTGCCAAAGGGGCAGCCCGGAAGGTTAGGATTCACAATCAGGGTGTTGGGTAATGTCTTTCCAGGAAGATGATGATCGGTGACCAAGACCTGCATGCCCAAAGCCTGAGCGCGCTCGACACCCGTCACGCTGGAAATCCCGTTGTCGACCGTGATGATCCAGTCCACAGGGTCGTGCTCATAAAGGCGGTGGGCATGGTCCACCAATGCCGGGGTTAATCCATAGCCAAAGACAAATCGATCAGGCACCAGAAAATCGACTCGGGCGCCAAAGCGGCGCAGCCCCCGAATGGCCAGCGCACAAGCGGTTGCGCCATCAGCATCAAAATCCGCCACCACCAACAAATGCTGACCCTGCCCAATGGCCTGGGACAGCGCCGCCGCGGCTTCTTCAATATTGCTCATGGGCTTGGGGTTCAATAGCGAAGCCAGGGCGCTGTCGAGTTCTGCCTTGGAGTGGACACCGCGAGCCGCAAAGATTCTTGCCAGTAAGGGATGCACCCCTTCTTGAATCAACGCAGCCACCCAAGCAGGGTCCGCCGCACGCTGCCGAATCACCGGCGGGGTTGGGGGTTGGTGTGGAGAAGTCATTGGCGAAGTGCTGGGCGAAGTGCTGGGCGAAGTGCTGGGCAAATTCATGGGCCTAGTATGGCAAACTCTGCGCATGCTTCCCTATGAAATCATGATTGGTTTGCGCTACACCCGCGCGGGGCGGCGCAACCGTTTCATCTCGTTTATTTCAGGCCTTGCCACCGCGGGTATTGCCCTGGGTGTGGCGGCTTTAATCATCGTGCTGTCGGTGATGAATGGCTTTCAGAAAGAGGTTCGTGACCGCATGCTGGGGGTTCTTTCCCATGTGGAGGTCATCAGCCCTGGCGCCCGTCTTGAGGCCATCACCCCCTTGCAGCCCACCATCATGAAGCACCCCAGGGTGAAGGCCAGCGCGCCGTTTGTGTCGTCGCAGGCCATGCTCTCCACCGACGGACAGATGAAGGGCGTGATGGTTCGCGGCATTGACCCCGCCCAGGAGCCTGCCGTGAGTGAGGCTTTAGCGAAACTGGTGTCGGGGCAGCTGGGCTCGCTGGAGCCGAAATCCTTTCGAATTGTGTTGGGCCGTGAACTGGCTGCGAACCTTCGCGCTGGCATTGGCGACACCCTGGTGATGATTGCCCCCGATGGCGTGGTCTCGGCAGCAGGCATTACCCCCAGGCTTCGTCAGTTCACGGTGGCGGGCATTTTCGCGGCGGGTCATTTCGAATACGACAGTAACCTGGCCTTCATTCACGCCCAAGACGCGGAAGTCTTCTTCCGTGACCAGTCGCTCACGGGCATTCGGGTGATGCTGGATGACATGCAAAAAGCGCCGGAGGCTGCGCTTGATCTCACCGGAATGCTTCCGCCTTCCGTAATTGTTCGAGACTGGTCGTATGAAAACCGAAACTGGTTTGCTGCGGTCCAGGTTGAAAAACGCATGATGTTCATCATTTTGATGCTGATCATTGCTGTAGCCGCCTTTAATCTGGTCTCGATGTTGGTGATGACGGTGACCGACAAGCGTGGGGACATCGCCATTTTGCGAACCCTTGGCGCACAGCGAAAAAGCATCATGACGGTCTTCGTGGTGCAGGGTGCCTGGCTGGGATTTCTTGGGGTGCTGATTGGCCTTCTTCTGGGCGTGGTGGTGGCCTTGAACATTGACGGCGTGATGGCGGTGATTGAAGCGGTCTTTGGTTTTCAGGTGCTGCCAAGCGGCATTTATTTCATTGACCAGCTGCCCTCGGACCTTCGCCTGCCGGATGTCATTCAGATTGGTGTCACCGCCTTGGTGCTTTCACTTCTGGCCACGCTTTACCCAAGCTGGAAGGCGTCCAAGCTCGAACCCGCCGAGGCGCTGAGATATGAATAAGCCCGAAGACCTGAATGACAAGGCCAGGCTGCTTGAAGCGCGCGGCCTATCCAAGATCTATAACGACGGCTCAGGCGCTATTGCGGCCCTGCCCGCCACCGACCTTGATCTTGCCGTGGGCGAAACCCTTGCCGTGGTGGGTGCATCCGGTGCAGGCAAAAGCACCCTGCTGCATCTTTTGGGTGGCCTTGATTCCCCAAGCAGCGGCCATGTGCAATTCCAAGGGAAACGTCTTTCGTCAATGAGCGACGCCGAGCGAACCCATGTGCGCAATCAGTCCTTTGGGTTTGTCTATCAGTTCCATCATCTGTTGCCGGAATTTTCGGCTGTTGAAAATGTGGCGATGCCACTTTTCATTCGCCGGATGGATGCGGCACAGGCAAAATCCACCGCCGAGGCCATGCTCGCGAAAGTGGGCCTGGCGCATCGGCTGAATCACACGCCGTCCATGCTTTCGGGTGGTGAGCGCCAAAGAGTGGCCATTGCCCGCGCCTTGGTGACCGAGCCCGTGTGCGTGCTGGCCGATGAACCCACCGGCAACCTGGACCGTGGCACAGCCACCATGGTGTTTGATTTGTTGATTGAACGGGTGCGCGAATCGAAGGCTGGTCTTGTGGTGGTCACGCATGACCAAGAGCTTGCCGCACGCTGTGACCGAACGCTGCGCCTTTAAAACCAGAGAAAATTCTATTCAGCCTCGTCGATCCAGTTCATCTGGATGGATTCAAGAATTTTTTCATTCGAGCGATTCGGCTCGTCATCGAACTCTTCCAGTTCCGTTACCCAACGGTGCAGGTCCGTAAACCGAATGGTCTTTGGGTCCACGTCGGGGTGACGGTCCGCCAACGCGATGGCGATCTCCAGGGTGTCGGTCCATTTCATATCAATGGTTCTCACGAGCATGGTTGATGGTGTAGCGCGGAATCTCAACGGTGAGATCAGTCTTGCCCACGGCCACCTGACACGACAGCCGAGACAACGGCGTGAGCCCCCAGGCGCGATCCAAGAGATCATCTTCGTCTTCTTCAGAGGCTTCCAAAGATTGAAAGCCCTCGCGTACCACCACATGACAGGTGGTGCATGCACGAGACATCTCGCAGGCGTGTTCAATCTCGATGCCATGAGCCAGCAGCGCACGACACAGGTTGTCACCCGTGGTGGCTTCGAAGGCTTTGCCTTCGGGGCAGATGTCTGGGTGGGGCAAGACTTTAATGTGAGGCATTCAAAACTCCATCAATCGATTGGCCAGCCAAGGCCCGCTGCACAGCGCGGTCCATGCGCCTTGCCGCAAAATCATCGGTCAGCGCAGAAAGCGCCTGGGTTCGATCACGCAGGCCGTCAAGATCATGGCCGCCACAGGTGGTGCGCAGATCATTCATGGCCTGGTCAACCGCTTCGCGCTCTTGGGCATTTAAAAGATCGGCATCTTCAGAAAGTGCCGAGGCAATAGCCTCAAGAAGGCGCTGAGCATCCACCTGGGCTTCACGCAGTGCGCGAAGGTGCATGTCTTCTTTGGCGTGGGTGAAGCCTTCTTGCAGCATCTGGGCCATCTGGGCGTCGGTAAGGCCATAGGAGGGCTTCACAGTGACCGAAGCCTGCACGCCCGAGCTCTGCTCTTTGGCGGTGACTGACAAAAGCCCGTCGGCGTCCACCTGAAAGCTCACAAGAATTCGGGCGGATCCAGCCACCAAGGGTGGAATACCGCGCAGCTCAAACTTTGAAAGCGACCTGCACTGCGTCACCAGTTCGCGCTCGCCCTGAACCACATGAATGGACATGGCCGTTTGGCCGTCTTTAAAGGTGGTGAACTCTTGGGCCTGGGCCACGGGAATGGGCGTGTTGCGGGGAATGATTCGTTCCACCAAGCCACCCATGGTTTCAA
>JBBAQV010000012.1:0-964 GCA_040400125.1 Burkholderiaceae bacterium | reverse complement strand
GGAGCAGCCAGTCATCGCCGCTGGCTTTGTTGCCGGCAAGAAGGTTGGCCTGAAGGGCGGCGCCAATAGCCACCACACGATCTGGGTCCAATTCAATCTTCGGCGGCTGACCAAAAAACTCTTCCACCCGCTGACGCAGGCCCGGCATGCGGGTGCTGCCGCCCACCATCACCACACCTTTTAATTCGCTGTGGCTCACCTGAGCGTCGGCCAGTACATCACGGGCCACCAACAGGGTTCGATCCACAAGGTGACGCGTGAGAACATCAAAGTCTTGCCGCGAGATGCTGGCCTGAAATTCCTGCCCGTGGTCGTTCTTGAAGGTGTCGCGCACCACGGCCAAGGCATCGGTCTCTTCGGTGAGCCGCTCTTTGCAAGAGCGTGCAAGCTTCGAGAGCCTTCTTTTTTCGCCAGGTGTGAGTGTCTGATAGGCGCCCAGCCCCCAAGACTTAAGCCAATGGCTAGCCAGTGCACGGTCAAAGTCGTCACCGCCAAGGGCGGTGTCACCACCGGTGGCCACCACTTCAAACACACCTTTGGTAAGCCGCAACACGGAAACATCAAAGGTGCCGCCACCCAGATCAAAAATGACATAAAGACCTTCCGCACCCTGATCAAGACCATAGGCGAGCGCTGCTGCCGTGGGTTCATTGATCAGGCGCAACACCTCAAGGCCAGCCAGTTTGGCGGCGTCTTTGGTGGCCTGACGCTGGGCGTCGTCAAAATAGGCAGGCACCGTAATGACAGCGCCCGCAAGTTCGTCCGTCACGCCAAGGCCAAAGTGGGCTTCAGCACGCGCCTTCAACACGCGAAGAATCTCTGCCGACACTTCCACGGGTGAACGATCACCGGCAAGGGTGCGAATTCGAACCATGCCGCCGTCTTGGTCCGCATGAAGTTGGTATGGCGTGGACTGTGCGCGAGCGTCGTCCATGCCACGTCCCATCAGACGCTTCACGGACAC
>JBBAQV010000011.1:0-18842 GCA_040400125.1 Burkholderiaceae bacterium | reverse complement strand
CACCACATCCTTGCCGAATTCCATGCGGTAATCCACGGCGATCTGGGTGGCAAGTACCACTGCTTCGGGATCATCACCATTGACGTGCAACACGGGCGCCTCAATCATCTTCACCACATCCGAGCAGTAACTGGTCGAGCGTGTGTCGCGTGGGTCTGAGGTGGTAAAGCCAATCTGGTTGTTGATGACAATGTGGACCGTGCCGCCCGTGCCGTAGCCTCGGGTCATGGCCAGGTTCAGGGTTTCCATCACCACGCCCTGGCCAGCAAAGGCGGCATCACCGTGAACCAGAATAGGAAGAACCTGCTCGCCTTTGGAATCGGCCCGGCGATCCTGCCTTGCTCGTACCGATCCCTCCACTACGGGGTTCACAATCTCGAGGTGGGAAGGATTAAATGCCAGCGACAGGTGAACGGGGCCGCCCGGGGTGGAAATGTCGCTTGAGAAACCCTGGTGGTACTTCACGTCCCCAGCGGGAAGATCGTCGGCATGGTGGCCTTCGAATTCCGAAAAGAGTTCCTTCGGAACCTTGCCCAGTGTATTGACCAGCACATTGAGTCGGCCGCGGTGGGCCATGCCGATCACAATTTCTTGAACGCCTCGCTCTCCGGCGCGCTGGATGATTTCATCCATGGAGGCGATGAATGATTCACCGCCCTCAAGGGAGAAGCGCTTTTGACCCACATATTTGGTGTGAAGAAAACGCTCAAGGCCCTCGGCCGCCGTGAGCTTGGAGAGGATGCGCTTCTTTTTGTCGGGATTGAACTGCGGCGTCGAGCGAATGGATTCAAGCCTTTGCTGAAACCAGCGCTTCTCGGCGGGATCCGAGATATACATGTACTCGGCGCCGAGCGTTCCGCAATAGGTGTCACGAAGGCCTTTGATGATCTCGCGAAGCGTCATCTGCTCCTGACCGAAGTACAGGTTGTCGGCGCGGAAGGTGGTGTCGAGATCGGCCTCGGTCAGGTCATAGAACGTCGGCTCAAGTTCGGGAATTGCGGGGCGCTCTTGCCGCTTGAGGGGGTCGATGTCGGCCCAGCGTGCGCCAAGGAATCGATAAGCTGCGATGATCGACTGAACATGGACCTGCTTGCGTGCAATGGAGAGGTCTCGCTCCGCGACCCGAGGCAGGAAGGCATTGGCCTTCGCCCTCTGGGCGAACGATTCGACAATCGGTGCATGGGCCACGTCGCGGCTGGCCTCTGAGCCATCCGTTGCGGGAAGAATTTGGAGCTGGTCGAAGTAGCTTCGCCATTTGTCCGGCACGGAGCCGGGGTTGTCGAGATACGACTCGTAGAGCTCTTCGACGTAAGGCGCATTGGCGCCAAATAGATACGAATTGAGCTGATAGCTCTTCATCATGATGCGTCACCCTTCTCGGCCCATGGCCTTAACGATGCAGGTTTAACCTTCCGCGACACGGCCTCACCGATTAGCGGATTGCTGGGTTGATCAGCGTCGAGACGCCAGCCAACCTGCCTTGCAGGTTACCACTGCTCCTCCAATTGGCGCAAATAATTCTTGAATATTCGGTCTGCGCCACCCCGTTTGCTACAAAAAAGGGCTTGTTTCCAAGCCCTTCTTCTTAAAACCCATCAACGCTGAGCAAGCGGCTTCACCTGCCGCGCCTGACTCCCCACGAAAAGCTGACGTGGGCGGCCAATCTTGTATTCCGGGTCGGTGATCATCTCTTTCCACTGACTGATCCAGCCAATGGTTCTGGCCAAAGCGAAGATGCAGGTGAAGGCGTCCGTAGGAATACCCAGCGCCCGCTGAACAATGCCCGAATAGAAGTCCACATTGGGGTACAGCTTGCGTGACACAAAGTAGTCATCTTCCAGAGCAATCTTTTCAAGGGCCATCGCAAGCTTGAAGATGGGATCGTTCTGAAGACCAAGCTCGTCAAGAACTTCCTTGCAGGTCTCCTGCATCAGTTTGGCTCGGGGGTCGAAGTTCTTGTAGACGCGATGGCCAAAGCCCATCAGCCTTGCGCCCGAGTTCTTGTCTTTAACCTTCTCCATGAACTCGCCCACCTTGGCGACACCGCCGTTGGCGTTCAGGTCTTCGAGCATGTTCAGGCAGGCTTCGTTCGCGCCGCCGTGAGCCGGCCCCCAGAGGCAGGCAATTCCCGCAGCAATCGCGGCAAAGGGGCTCGTTCCCGAAGAACCGCAAAGCCGCACGGTCGATGTGGAGGCATTTTGCTCGTGGTCGGCATGGAGCGTGAAGATTCGGTCCATGGCGCGCACCAAGACATCGTTCTGCTTGTACTGCTCACAGGGCGTCGCAAACATCATGCGCATGAAGTTGCCCGTGTAGGAGAGATCGTTCTGGGGATAAATAATCGGCTGGCCAATGCTGTACTTGTAAGACAGCGCCACCAGCGTGGGCATTTTGGCGATCAGGCGAATAGCCGAAATGTCTTGCTGTTCCGCCGAATTGATGTCCATGCTGTCGGGGTAAAACGCGGACATCGCGCCGATCATGCCCGTCAGGATGGACATGGGGTGGGCATCGCGGCGAAAGCCACGCAAGAAGAACTGCATTTGCTCGTGCACCATGGTGTGGTGCATGACAAGGTCTTCAAACTCAGCTTTTTGTGCCGCATTGGGCAGCTCGCCGTAGTAAAGCAGATAGCAGACTTCCAAGAAATCACAGTTCACCGCCAGATCTTGGATGGGATAGCCACGATAGAGGAGTTCGCCCTTGTCGCCGTCAATGTAGGTGATGGTCGACTGGCACGAGGCCGTCGACAGAAAGCCCGGGTCATAGGTGAACTTGCCCGTGGTGCCGTAGAGCTTGCGAATATCAATGACATCGGGGCCCACGCTTCCTTTAAGAATCGGAAGATCGATGGCCGGCGTGCCATCGGTGAAAGAGATCGTGGCTTTGTTTTCTGTAGACATGAGGGATCCTTTTGGGCGTGAGGGTTAGGGTTGATCGCTGCGTAGTTTGGCTAGCACCGACCGCACTTCAGGCAGGTCGAGATCGCCTTCGGGATCTCGCACACCCACCAGCAAATCAAGAAGGTCGTTATCTGTGAGATCAAGAAGCCTCCCCAGCCCGTGATGATCTTCAAGAGTCAGACGACCTTCCCACTGCCGGAAGAAACGATCCAGGAAAAGATCGTTCTCCAGGAGGCCGCGTCGCGAGCGCCAGCGCAGGCGACGCACAACATCGTCAGGGGCCAGTGCCACAGCGCCCCCCACCGAGGGGTTGTCTCGGGCGAAGGGGTCGGGCTGCATGGACACCATGATGACTTGATTCGGTTTAGACCGTACGCCGAACCATCAGCTCTTTAATCTTGCCGATGGCCTTGGTGGGGTTGAGCCCCTTCGGACAGACATCGACACAGTTCATGATGGTGTGGCAACGGAACAAACGATAGGGGTCTTCGAGGTTGTCCAAACGTTCGCTGGTGGCTTGATCACGGCTGTCGGCAATAAAGCGATAGGCCTGAAGAAGACCGGCCGGGCCCACAAACTTGTCGGGGTTCCACCAGAAGGACGGGCAGCTGGTGGAACAGCAGGCGCAGAGAATGCACTCATACAAACCATCGAGCTCCTCGCGCTCTTCGGGCGACTGAAGACGCTCTTTCTCGGGCGGCGGGTTGTCGTTAATCAGGAATGGCTTGATGGAATGGTATTGCTTAAAGAAATGCGTCATGTCGACAATCAGGTCTCGCACCACAGGCAGACCAGGCAGCGGACGCAGAACAATCGGCTCTTTAAGTTCGCGCAGGTTGGTGATGCAGGCCAGCCCATTCTTGCCGTTGATGTTCATGGCGTCGGAGCCACAGACACCCTCACGGCATGATCGGCGGAAGGACAAGGAATCGTCCTTGTCACTTTTGATCCGCATCAGCGCGTCGAGCAGCATCTTGTCGGTCTCTTGGAGCTCGACCGTGATGTCTTGCATGTACGGCTTGGTGTCCTTGTCAGGGTTGTAACGATAGATTGAAAAACGAACGCTTCGCGAAGCCATGATCAGAATGTCCTTTTCTTGGGTGCAAACGATTCAACCGTGAGTGGCTTGAGATTGACTGCTTTGTAATCAAGCCGATTGTTGTCGGAATACCAAAGGGTGTGCTTCATCCAGTTGGCATCGTCACGCTCTTCAAAATCCCGATGGGCATGCGCCCCCCGGCTTTCCTTACGAGCCTCGGCCGACACAATCGTGGCCTTGGCGGTCTCGATCAGGTTGTCAAGCTCAAGCGCTTCAACACGTGCGGTATTGAAGACCTTCGATTTGTCAGCCACATGAATGTCTGAAACCCGCTTGTCGAGCTGCATGATCTTCGAGACTCCTTCTTTCAGGAGATCTGAAGTGCGGAACACGCCACAGTGTTGCTGCATCGTGTTGCGGATATCTTGAGCGACATCTTGAACGCGCTCACCGGAGCGCGAGGCCTCCAGTTTGGCAAGCCGCTCAAGGGATGGGTCGGCGCCGTTGACCGGCAGCGACTTGTGCGACTGGGCCTTGAAGTTCTGCGCGACGATGTGGTTGCCCGCCGCGCGGCCAAAGACCACGAGATCCAGCAAGGAGTTGGTTCCAAGGCGGTTGGCGCCATGGACAGACACGCAGGCGCACTCGCCAATCGCGTAGAGGCCACGGATGATCTCGTTGGGGTTGCCATTTTTTGGGGCGACCACCTGGCCGTAAATATTGGTTGGAATGCCTCCCATCTGATAGTGGATGGTGGGCACAACCGGGATGGGCTCTTTGATGGGATCCACGTTGGCAAACTTCAGAGCGATTTCACGAATCGACGGAAGTTTCTTCAGAATCTTGTCGGCACCGAGGTGATCTAGCTTCAGCAGCACGTGGTCTTTGTTGGGGCCACAACCCCGTCCCTCTTTGATCTCCTGGTCCATGGACCGGGAAATAAAATCACGCGGGGCCAGGTCTTTCAGCGTGGGTGCATAACGCTCCATGAATCGCTCGCCGTTGCTGTTGAGCAAAATACCGCCCTCGCCTCGAACACCTTCCGTGATCAACACCCCAGCGCCTGCAACGCCGGTTGGGTGGAACTGCCAGAACTCCATGTCTTCCAGAGGAATGCCTGCACGGGCGGCCATGCCCATACCGTCTCCGGTGTTGATGAAGGCATTCGTCGAGGCCGCCCAGATGCGTCCTGCGCCACCGGTTGCGAAAATGGTGACCTTGGCCTCGAGCACCATGACCTCGCCGGTTTCCATTTCAAGAGCCACCACACCGACCACATCGCCTTCGGCGTCGCGAATGATGTCAAGCGCCATCCACTCGACGAAAAACTGCGTCCGAGCACGAACGTTGCGCTGATACAGGGTGTGTAGCAGCGCGTGGCCGGTACGGTCAGCCGCAGCGCAGGCACGCTGAACGGGCTTCTCGCCCAGATTCGCTGTGTGGCCGCCAAACGGCCGCTGATAGATGGTGCCGTCTGGATTGCGGTCAAACGGCATGCCGAAATGCTCAAGTTCGTAGACAACCTTGGGGGCTTCCCGGCACATGAATTCGATGGCGTCTTGGTCACCCAGATAGTCAGACCCCTTCACGGTGTCAAACATGTGCCAGTACCAGTTGTCGTCGCTCATATTGCCCAGGGACGCTCCGATGCCACCCTGAGCCGCCACGGTGTGCGAGCGTGTTGGAAACACCTTTGAGAGCACGGCCACATTCATGCCGGCTTCAGCAAGCTGCAATGAGCAGCGCATGCCTGCGCCACCCGCGCCAATGATCACAGCATCAAACTTACGACGCGGAAGACTGCTGGTTTGATTCGACAGCGGTTGCGCCACGATTACACCCTCCAGAGAATTTCAATGACCCAGACTGCACAGCCCACGAGCCACAGAATTGTGAAAATTTGAAGTGCCAAACGCACACCCACAGGCTTGACGTAATCCATCCAGATGTCACGAACGCCAACCCAGGCGTGGTAGACAAAGGCAATGAGCGCCAACAAGGTGAAGACCTTCATCCAGGTGGGCGCGAAAAGCCCAGCCCAGCCGCTGTAACCTGGCTCAGTGGAAAGCAGTGAGGCGATGAACAGCGTTGCGGCATAGGCGGTGATCACCACGGCAGTGACGCGCTGGGCCAGCCAGTCGCGAAGGCCGTAATGGGCGCCGACGACAAGGCGCTTGGGACCGATGTTGTTGGAAGCGGACATGGCTTAAATCACTCCAAAAATGTTGAGCCAGGCAATCACGGAGAGAAGCAAGGCCGAGACCATGACACCCGAACCCCAGCGTGCGGTCTGTTCCTTGGTGATGCCAATGTGAAGGTCGCTGATCAGATGACGCATGCCGGCCAGCAGATGATGAAGAAACGCCCAAGAGAGACCACAGAGGATGATTTTCATCAAGGGCGATTCCATGAAGTCCATGAGCCGCGCATAGCTCAGCTCGGAGGTGATGCTGAGGTCGAAGATCCAAACGATCAGTGGGAGAGTGAGAAACATGCCTGCGCCGCTGATGCGGTGGAGAATGGACATGACGCCGGCGGCAGGGAGCCGGTACTTCATGATTTGCGAGATGTGGATATTACGAAACTGCGGACGCGACTTCTTCGCGAGTTCGCTCATTGATTCCCCCTGAGTCTTTGTTGCCGATTGAACGAATGTTTGGGTGCTACTTATCTTTTTAATTTCCGCAATTATAAGAGCGCTTTTTGACACCGACTAGGGTGAACCCTAAACTCTCGCTGTTCTTTCCTTTGAATTTCCCTTTTGACATTAAAGGAGTCTCTGTGAGCCTGTCCAAATCCCCCATGCGCGTCGCTGTGACCGGTGCTGCCGGCCAGATCGGCTATAGCCTTCTCTTCCGTATCGCCAACGGCGACCTTCTGGGCAAAGACCAGCCGGTCATCCTCCAGCTGCTGGAAATTCCCGACGAAAAAGCTCAGAAAGCCTTAAAGGGCGTGATGATGGAAATTGACGACTGCGCCTTTCCGCTGCTTGCTGGCATGTCGGCCCACAGTGACCCGATGACCGCATTCAAGGACATCGATGTTGCCCTTCTGGTGGGGGCGCGCCCCCGCGGGCCTGGAATGGAGCGCAAGGACCTGCTCTCCGCCAATGCGCAGATCTTCACCGCGCAAGGCAAAGCATTGAACGCGGTGGCCAAGCGCACCGTGAAGGTGCTGGTGGTGGGCAACCCTGCGAACACGAATGCGTATATCGCCATGAAGTCGGCGCCGGACCTGCCCAAAAAGAACTTCACCGCCATGCTGCGCCTTGACCACAACCGCGCCCTTTCGCAGATTGCGGCGAAGACCGGAAAACCTGTGGGTGATATTGAAAAGCTCATTGTCTGGGGCAACCACAGCCCCACCATGTATCCCGACTACCGCTTTGCCACCATCGGCGGTCAGGCCGTCAAGCCGATGATCAACGACGACGTGTGGAACAAAGACGTGTTCTTGCCCACCGTCGGCAAACGTGGTGCCGCCATCATTGAGGCACGAGGACTTTCATCAGCAGCGTCTGCTGCCAATGCGGCAATTGATCACATGCGGGACTGGGTGCTTGGTACCAACGGCCGTTGGGTCACCATGGGCATTCCATCGGACGGCTCTTACGAGATCCCCGAAGACATCATCTACGGCTTTCCCGTCACCTGTGCCAACGGCGAATACCAGATGGTCAAAGGACTCGAGATTGACAGCTTTTCACGGGAACGCATGACCCACACGCTCAACGAACTTCTTGAAGAGCGTGACGGCGTGAAGCACCTTTTGGGCTGACTCACTGTAAAGCGACACCAGCCATGACCAAGCTCCACCCCGACGCCGTTCTTCACCAGGAGGCTTCTGGTGGAGCTTCGACGTCAATGGCACCGCCGCCCTGCGAACATTACGCGGGCGACGAAAAAAAGCTTCGCAAGGCCCTGGCGCTGCAGGACGAAATGCAGGGCGCCTTTGATGTCACGGCCGACATGGAAGACGGCGCAGCCTCCGGCCAAGAAGAGGCCACCGCCCGACTTCTTTCCTCCATTCTTGCGGAGCCTCGCCCCAAGACCTGGCGGGTTGGGTGCAGGGTCCATCCCGTGGACCACCCCTCATTTTCAAGTGACGTTGAGACACTTTTTGCAGCCAAGCCGGCAGGCCTTGCGTATCTCACCGTGCCGAAAATCGCGGGCAAGGCGCAGTTCGATGAGGCCCTGGTGATCATTCGACGTCACGCCCAGTTTTACGGGGTTGATGCCAACCTGCCGCTGCAGATCATGTTCGAAGACGAAGGCGGCGTGAACGATGTCTTCGCCATCGCGGCCCATCCCCAGGTGCAGTTTCTTGCCTTCGGTCAGATGGACTTCACCAGCAGCCACCGGGGTGCGATTCCCGCATCCGCGATGAAGGCGCCGGGACAGTTTGATCATCCTTTGATGCGGCGGGCCAAGCTTGAGATCAGTGCCGCCTGCCATGCCTTTGGAAAGATCCCCACCCACAACCCAACCACCGACTTTGGGTCCGACCGTCAGGCCTTTGAGGATGCCTCGAGGGCCCGCAATGAATTCGGTTTTCTTCGAATGTGGAGCATTCATCCCAAGCAGATTTCGCAGATTCTCTCGGCGTTTCAACCGACCGCCCAGGAGATCGCGGATTCCGCCAGGATCTTGCTCGCCGCTCAGGCGGCCGATTGGGGCCCAATCGCCGATCAGGGCCTTTTGCACGACCGAGCAAGCTACCGCTATTTCTGGACCCTGCTCAAACGGGCCAAGGCCGCTCAGGCCCAAATCCCGGATGAAGCAGCCGCCGCTTTCTTCTAAGATAGAACCATTCCACCTATAAAAACTCATCACAAGCATTCTCAGGGAGCCCACACCATGTCACACAACCTCTTCAATAGCCTTCAGGACTACAAAACCGCCTCGGGTCAAGCAGGAAAGTTCTACAGCCTTCCCGCCCTCGAAAAAGCGGGGGTCGCAAAAGTGTCTCGTCTGCCTGTGTCGATTCGTATCGTTCTTGAGTCGGTGCTGCGCAACTGTGACGGTAAAAAAGTGACCGAGGCTCACGTCAGACAGCTGGCGAATTGGGGTCCCACGGCGGCCCGCACCGACGAGATTCCCTTTGTGGTCGCGCGAGTGGTTCTGCAAGATTTCACCGGCGTTCCCCTTCTGGCCGACCTTGCCGCCATGCGTAACGTGGCCAGTGACATGGGCAAGAACCCCAAACTCATCGAACCTCTTGTTCCCGTTGATCTCGTCGTCGACCACTCCGTGATGATTGACAACTACGGATCGAAGGATGCGCTCGATCTCAACATGAAGCTTGAGTTTCAGCGCAACAACGAGCGCTATCAGTTCATGAAATGGGGCATGCAGGCCTTCGACACCTTCAAGGTTGTTCCTCCCGGGATTGGCATCGTCCACCAGGTGAACCTTGAATACCTTGCCCGCGGCGTTCATACCAAGGCCGGCGTGTCTTACCCGGACACGCTTGTGGGTACGGACAGCCACACCACCATGATTAACGGCATTGGCGTGGTGGGCTGGGGCGTTGGCGGCATCGAGGCCGAAGCCGGCATGCTTGGTCAGCCGGTCTACTTCCTGACCCCCGATGTGGTGGGCGTGAATCTGACTGGAAAGCTCCCCGAGGGCTGCACCGCAACCGACCTCGTGCTGACCATCACCGAAATGCTTCGCAAAGAAAAAGTGGTCGGCAAGTTTGTCGAATTCTTTGGTGAAGGCACTGCATCTCTGTCGCTGCCTGATCGTGCAACCATTGCCAATATGGCCCCGGAATACGGTGCCACGATGGGCTTTTTCCCGGTCGATGATGTCACCGTTGATTTCATGCGTGCCACCGGACGCACCGACGCCGAAGTCGAGAATTTCGAAGCCTACTTCAAGGCCCAAGAACTCTTCGGCACACCCAAGGCCGGTCAGATCGACTACACCAAATCACTCGCGCTTGATCTCTCAAGCATCAAGCCCTCCCTGGCCGGCCCCAAGCGTCCCCAGGACCGGATCGAGCTTGCCAGCATGAAGAAGTCATTCACCGAACTCTTCAGCAAACCCGTTGCTGAAAATGGCTTTGCCCAGCCCGCTGCCGCGCTTTCCAAGCGAGTGCAGGCCGGTCATGTTGAGATCGGCAACGGTGATGTCTTGATCGCTGCGATCACCTCGTGCACCAACACCTCAAACCCTGGCGTCTTGCTCGCTGCAGGCCTGCTGGCCAAAAAAGCCGTTGAAAAAGGCCTGACGGTTCAGCCTCACATCAAGACATCCCTGGCACCCGGCAGCCGTGTGGTGACCGAATACCTGACCAAAGCGGGCCTTTTGCCCTACCTCGAAAAGCTTGGGTTCGCTGTCGCAGCCTATGGCTGCACCACCTGCATCGGTAACGCCGGCGATCTTCGCCAAGAATTCAACGATGCCATCGTTAAGGAAGATCTTGTCTGCGCGGCAGTGCTTTCGGGTAACCGAAATTTTGAAGCACGTATCCACCCCAACCTTCGTGCCAATTTCCTGGCCTCGCCACCGCTGGTTGTCGCTTACGCCATTGCAGGCAATGTGATGAAAGACATGGCCAGCGAACCCCTGGGCCAGGGCAAGGATGGTCCGGTCTTCCTGAAAGACATCTGGCCCACTAGCCAAGAGATCGCCGCAGTGATGGGCTACGCTCGCGACCCACAGACCTTCCGAACCCTTTATGGTGACCTGACCAAAGACCATC
Organism: Burkholderiaceae bacterium; assembly: GCA_040400125.1. Classification (GTDB taxonomy): domain Bacteria; phylum Pseudomonadota; class Gammaproteobacteria; order Burkholderiales; family Burkholderiaceae_A; genus Lacustribacter. The sequence goes on along the minus strand of JBBAQV010000011.1, from coordinate 8,192 downwards.
ACCTTTGGAACAACATCAAAGGCACACAGGGGCAGGTCTATGACTGGCCGAAGTCAAGCTACATAGCCAAGCCTCCCTTCTTTGACGAGTTCAACATGAGCCCGAAGGCTACCGGATCCATTTCGGGTGCGCGCCCCCTGATGATCCTCGGTGACTCCGTCACCACCGACCACATCTCCCCTGCGGGCTCCATCAAAGAGGCCTCACCCGGCGGAAAATTCCTTTTGGAAAATGGTGTGAGCAAGGCCGATTTCAATAGCTACGGATCACGTCGCGGCCACCATGAGGTGATGATGCGAGGCACCTTTGCCAACGTTCGAATCAAGAATCTTATGATTCCGCCGAAGGCCGACGGAAGCCGCGAAGAAGGTGGCGTCACGCTCTTTCAGCCGTCTGGCGAAAAAATGTTCATCTATGACGCAGCCATGGCCTACCAAAAAGCGGGCGTTCCAACCGTGGTGATCGGTGGCGAGGAATACGGCACCGGTTCATCGCGCGACTGGGCGGCCAAGGGAACGCAGCTTCTGGGCGTCAAGGTTGTCGTGGCCAAGAGCTACGAGCGAATCCACCGCTCGAATCTTGTGGGCATGGGTGTTCTTCCCCTTCAGTTCAAAGGTTCGGACAGTGCTCAAAGCCTGAAGCTCGATGGCTCGGAGCTCTTTGATGTGGCCATTCCGGACGATCTCTCGCCCCAGCAAGACCTGACCCTGGTGATCACTCGCAAAGACGGCAGCAAACAAAATGTTTCTGTCCTTTGCCGCATCGACACGCCCATTGAGGTCGATTATTACCGTCACGGTGGCATTCTCCCGTATGTGCTTCGGGAACTTATGGCGGCATAAGGGGTCCTGCTAAGGTCATGAAAAGATCGTTACGTCGCCTGTTCGCGCTGGCTTTACTCGCGGCCCTGCCTATGCAGGGGCAGGCGACGTCTTCCATGACCTGTCACCTTCAGGCTCACGAGAACGTTCATGAAACCACTCATGAAACCGTCCCAGGCCATGCCCAGCAGGATACGCATAACCGCCCCATGGCGGCCGAGATGCACTCGGGTCATGGCACCCTAGAGACTGATCCAATCCAATCGCAGCTGCCGAACAGCTGTGCGCTCTGTGCGTCTTGCTGTGTCATGGCGCACGCGCTGACCCCAGGCTCGGGGCTTGGTCTGCTTGCCGCAGCCCCTCTTTCAATCTTCCTTCTCGATCTCAAGCAACCCGTTAGTGTGGTGCTTGAAACCTTGCTTCGACCTCCACGCTCCTGAATCGACCCTCGTGGTCGAAGCGACAAAGATCCTCGTCGCTTCGAATGATTCAAGTTTTTTAAGGAGCAGTCATGAAATTTTTATTCGCAGCCTGTTTGGCTGTCTTGGTTCATCCATCCACTTTTGCGGGTGAAGCCTCGCCTGCGGTCGACGTGGGTGATTGGAGTAAGGCCAACGAACGCGTGCACGAAGTGGGAGGGTGGAAAGCCTACGCCCGAGAGATTGAATCTTCTCAGGCAGCCCCTGTTCAGACACAAGCCCAAGGCAGTCGGACCGCACTCTCCCTTGACGAGGCGATCGAACGAGCCATGGCTCTTGAACCCAGCCTGCGATCCACCCTGGCCAATGTCTCACGCCATCCGAAAGACTATCCCTTGCTGAGCGACCATCAGCGTTCGGCGCTGACACAAGAATCACGACTGGTTGCTGACATTCGAGCGCTCTATTTCGCTGCGGTTGTCGCCAAGGAGCGCGTGAATTATCAGGCTCAGGTGGTCGAAACGGCGGCGATTGTCTCAGAGCTTGCCACTCGGATGCGTAAGGTAGGCAATCTGAATCTTCTTCACCAGACCGAAGAGCAACTCTCCCTTGCCAAGACCCAGAGACATTTATCTCAGGCTCGACTTCATGCGGCAACGAGCCTTGAGGCACTGGCCCGGCGACTCCAGCATGGTGGCGATCCAAACAGCCTTCACCTTCCCTCTCGCCTTCCGGAACTTCCCAAGCAGCTGGCGGAAATGTCTTCCGTTGATCAAAACTTGCTGAAGTCACCGTCAAGCCACCCATCAGTGCTTCAAACCCAATCCGAGGTTCGTCTCGCCCTGGTGGCACGTGACGAAGCCTATGCATCCGCAAGGCACTATCGCGATGAAATTCTTCCACTGCAGCGACGGCTATCCGAAGAGCATCTGCTCCATTACAACGGCATGATCAAAGGGGTCTTCGATCTGCTGAAAGATGCGCGACATCAGATTCAGGCCGTTGAAGGTTATCTACAGGCACTTCACAGTTATTGGCATTCGGAAGCCGCCCTTGAACCCAAACTTGCCGCGCTTCGCGAACAACTTAGTCAGCTGAGGAGAGACGCATGGAAATGAAACCCCGTCGAAAATTCTTAACGGGTGCTGCCGCTGCGTCGGCGACACTCGTTGCCGCCTCAGTGAGCCGCGTGGCCATGGCCGCCCTACCCGAGCCCACCACCCAGACGAGCGCCGAGACTCAGCCGCCATGGGTTCCGCCGAATGGACAGCCCTACAACCCGGTGGTCACCCTCAACGGATGGACGCTGCCGTGGCGGATGAATCAAGGTGTCAAAGAATTCCATCTGGTCGCCGAGCCGGTCGTCCGAGAAATGGCGCCTGGCTTTAAGGCACACCTCTGGGGTTACAACGGACAGTCTCCCGGACCCACCATCGAAGTTGTGGAGGGCGATAAGGTTCGAATCTTTGTCACCAATCGCCTACCGGAGCACACCTCGATTCATTGGCATGGCCAACGTCTGCCCAATGGCATGGATGGCGTGACCGGCTTGAATCAGCCAGGTATTCCCCCCGGAAAAACCTTTGTCTATGAGTTCACTGCGCGTCGACCCGGCACCTTCATGTACCACCCCCATGCCGACGAGATGACCCAGATGGCGATGGGAATGATGGGGTTCTGGGTAACCCACCCCAAGGGTCAGCATCCGCTGATTGACCCCGTGGACCGGGATTTCTGTTTCCTGCTGAATGCCTATGACATTGACCCAGGAAGCTACACGCCGAAAATCATGACCATGCTGGACTTCAACATCTGGTCATGGAACAGCCGAGTGTTTCCGGGAATTGATTCACTGAATGTTCGGCTCAATGACAAGGTCCGCATTCGGGTGGGCAATCTCACGATGACCAATCACCCCATCCATATTCACGGCCATGAATTCGTGGTCTCGGGCACCGACGGGGGGCCAACACCCAAGGCTGGACGTTGGCCCGAAGTGACCGTCGATATTGCTGTGGGACAGATGCGTCAGATTGAGTTTGTCGCCAGCGAAGAAGGTGACTGGGCCTTTCACTGCCATAAATCGCATCACACCATGAATGCCATGGGGCACGATGTTCCCACCTTGATTGGCGTGGACCACTCCGGTCTCGCGCCACGCATCGCCAAGCTCATTCCTGACTACATGGTCATGGGAGAACGAGGCATGGCGGACATGGCCGAAATGGAGATGCCGCTGCCCGAAAATACAGCGCCCATGATGACGGGTGAGGGGCCTTTTGGGTCCGTCGAAATGGGCGGAATGTTCAGTGTGCTGAAAGTTCGCCGTGAGCAAAAGCCGGGCGACTACACCAATCCGGGCTGGTATGCCCACCCCGCCGGCAGTGTCGCTTACGAGTGGCAAGGCGCCCCGCCCCCCGCGCAGCGATCGTCGTCTGCGGGGGACTCCGCCATGCCCCGAAAGTCAAAACAACCCATTGAAGTTCAGGTCACCAAGCCCGGAAAATCTTCGGGTGGTGGCCATCAACATTAAGGATTTTTCGTCATGATTAAATTCAAGAACCTTCAATCCCTTCCCGCGGTGGTCGCGCTCCTCGCGGTCGGCGGGGCGGCCGTTTTAACACCGACTCACGCCCAAGCTCACGGCGCCATGCATCACGGCAAGTCGCATCACCCATCTTCCTCGTTATCGACACCGGAACAAAAGGAATGGGGTATTGCAGGCGATGTCAAAAGCGTCACCCGTACGATCACCATTCAGATGTCCGATGACATGCGCTTTCGTCCAGACAAGATCGCGGTGAAGCTCAATGAGACCATTCAATTTCGTGTGCTTAACCAGGGAAAAGTCCTGCACGAAATGGTCATCGGCACCCAAGCCGAACTCAATCAACACGCTGAAATGATGAAAAAGCATCCGAACATGGAACACGACGAACCCTATATGGCTCATGTCTCTCCAGGCCAGAGCGGTGACATGATCTGGATGTTTAACCGGCCAGGCCAATTTCATTTTGCCTGTCTCATTCCCGGACACTACGAAGCGGGCATGCAGGGAACCATTGAGGTGACACCATGATGAATATTTTTATGAAACCTTTGATCTGGGCGTTGATGCTGACGGCGCCCCTGGCGCTCTTTCCCCTGAAAGCCAAGGCACAGTCCAGCCTATCACCCCTGGTGGAGGTGTGGAAGTCACCCACCTGCGGCTGCTGCAATGACTGGATGAAACACCTTCAGGCCAATGGCTTTCGTGTCAAGGGCTATGACAAAGGCAATAACGGGAAACGCAGCGAGCTGGGCATGCCGCTGAAGTATGGCTCCTGCCATACCGCGGTGGTTGATGGCTACGTGATTGAAGGCCATGTTCCAGCCCGAGAAATCCATCGCTTGCTCAAAGAGCGCCCCAAAGCTCTTGGCCTCTCGGTTCCCGAAATGCCCATTGGGTCCCCAGGCATGGATGGGCCCGAGTATGGCGGTCAGTTTGATCCCTATCAGGTTCTTCTGATTCAAACGAATGGCACGGCGTCCGTGTATCAAAGCTATTCCAAAGCCTCAAAAACCAGTTCCACGCAGGCGGCACCCGTCCCAGCAATGAAGGATTGGGCGCAGGGTGAAATTCGGCGTTTGGACCCAGCGAATCTGCGCCTGACCATCAAGCACGGCGACATTCCGTCGATTGACATGCCGCCGATGACGATGGTGTTTTATGTCAAGGATGCTCAAATGCTGCTTGGATTCTCAGCAGGTGACAAAATCGAATTCCAGGTGGTGCCCGATGGAAAACGTTACCTAGTGACCGCCATCCGAAAGGCTGGCATCTGAGCTAAGAACTCACCACCTTGGCCGACCGGGTGGTGAGAAGAATTCCCATGCTGATGAGAACCACCGTCATGCCAATCACCTGAATCAAGGTGATGCGTTCGGCAAGAAAGTACCAGCCCAGAAAGACGGTGGCCACCGGCCCAATCACGCCAGCCTGAGCCGCAAGGCCCGAGCCCACGCGATTAACGGCCACCATGATCAGCAGCATGGGCACAAAGGTGCAGAAGCTTCCGTTGAAAACACTGAGCCAATAGACCTCGGGAGGCTGTCGAACAAGCGCCAGGGGATTCATGATGAGCGCCTGCAGGATGCTGAAGAAGGTTGCCGAGGCGCTTGCGTAGGCCACCACCCGAATACTGCCAACACGGCTCACGATTTCTCCCGAGTAAATCAGGTAAATCGCATAGCTAATCGCACTTAAAAAAACCAGAAAGCCGCCAACGGCCACCTGATGGCCGTCGAATCGGATGTCTTGAAGAAAGACCAGAATCACGCCTGCGTAGGCCACGGCCATGGCGACCCATTGACGACGGGAGATGGTCTTCTTCAAAAGCCAGGCTGAAATCAACAGCACCAGAGCAGGCGTGAGGTAAAGGATGATTCGTTCAAGACCCACCGAAATGTAGGCCAGGCCGAGAAAATCCAGATAGCTTGAGACGTAATAACCCAAAAACCCAAGAACCATGAGCTGAATTTGGTCCTTCCGGCTCATCGGTGAAGGTGCGTTCTGGAATCGATCCCAGAGCACCGCGAGCCAAAAAAAGGGCAAGGAGAAAAACATCCTCAGCGCAAGAACCGTCCCGGCGTCCGCGCCATGCTGATAGCAAAGCTTGACAACAATGGCCTTCGCCGAGAACAGAATGGCGCCAAGCCCTGAGAACAGGATGGCGGCGGTAAAACCCTGGGTCATGATGTTCATTCAAGGGATAACAGGCACCGATGATACCGACTGTTAAAATGAGGCCTCACCACCCAGCCCAGGCCCCATGAAAAAGTCCCCCTCCTCCCGCCGTGGCCGCGCCTCTCGCGAAGCCGATCTTTTGGTTGAATTTGCCGAAGGGCTTGCCCAATCCGGCAGCCGAGCCGAGGATCACTTCTGGGAATCGCGCCTTGAGGGTGAAATTGAGTCTCTTTTGCAGGAGGGCGACGAGGGGTCGCTCAATGCTGCCCTGGACCGACTCGCCGACCGAGAGTCTCGGGCCTATGAAGAACTTGCCGACGCCATCGAGGGGCGGGTCGAACATGCGGTCGTCGAAACCTCCACCGGGCCTCGAGACGTTCTTCTTTTTGCCGCTCCAGTTCTGGCCTGGTCAAGAATGCCTCTTCCCACGCGGCCCATCCCACCCGCTGTGGTGAAAGCCACCACGGCGGCGCTTCGAGACGTTGTCTTCACACCGGAGGCTGAACTCGTGATGGCGAATTACTTTTTTTCGCCCGATCAGCTCCCTGAGAACTTCTGCGATACCGCTGAATTCCGTCAGCTGCTTGCTGCGAACCTTCCCGAAGGGGTCTACAAAGTGGACCCGGCATCACTCAAAGAGACCGCCCAGTTTCTTGCCGACCAACGCTACATGATTGGTGTGGTGACGGTTCCCCGCGGCGAAGCCATCTTTCGCTGGCAGTCGGGCGACTCGCCACGAGACCAGGTGCTTCAAAAATGGGTGGAGGCCTCCCAGGCTGCGCTGGCTCCACTTTTGCCAGCCTGCGCTTATGAAAGCATGCTGCCCCGAGCCTACTATGTCGCCTGCCGGGATGCCGATCGGTCGGCCCGCCCGTTTTCCATTCGGGCATCGGTGGCCTTTCTGGCGACCACACTCGGGGTCACCAACAATGCGCTCACAGCCGTGGTGGGCGGCTGCTACAACCGACAGCTCGAAGAATTTCGCATTGGCTTTTCAGTCGGTGACGAGGAAGAGATTATTCACGGCGTGGTCTGGCCGCTACTTGGAGCGGAAGACGAGATGAGCGACGTCGCCGAAGACATTGAGACCACGCTCAAAGAAAGCGGGCTTCAGCGCATCACCATGTTGCGCCAACGCCTGCCCCTTGAGTACTGCGAAGACTGCGGCGCACCGCTTTACCCCAATGCCGATGGCGAGATGGTTCACGCCGAACTACCCGACGTGAACGAGTCATCAAGCCAGCATCTGCACTAAAACTGGAGCTTGCCGCTCAGCTCAAACGAGCGCCCGTCAGCCGGGTAGATGCCATTGAAGGACGCATAGTCGTAATAAACCCTGTCTCCAAGGTTGCGCGCCCAGACGCTCAGTGTCAGGCCCTTGATCGGTGAGCCCACCAGCCCAAGATCCACCACACCTCGAGATGGAATCCGGCTGTTCTGGTTAGCCTGGTCCGCGGCCTGAACCATCGAGTCTCGGACATGCGCGGAGGCAATCATCATCAGACCCGACCAGGCCTTCTCCAATGAAACCCGAGCCACCTTTTTGGGTGTCAACGGAACCTGTCGGCCACGATAAGCGCCTGACTCAATCGTTGCCTCAACAAAATCAAGGGCAAGCCTTGCGCGAAGCGATGCACTGATCGGGAACATGGTTTCCAGCGTCAAGACCTCTCGCTCGGTGTCATAGAGGTTGGTGTTGCAAGCGACGGGGTCGCCCGACACGGTGCCGCATCGAAACTCAAGACCAAGCTCGTCGATCGTCTTGATGCTTCTAAGCTGCGCCTCGAAGGCAATGCCCTCCCAGCGGGTGGACGCTGCAAGATAGGCCTCGCGCGAGCGCATAGGTTTGACTCTTGAATTGATACTCAGCAGGTTGTAGTTGCGAGGATCCAGAAAGTCGTCAGGGTTGAAATAATAGAAATAAAGCTCGTCCGCATTGGCGAATCGATAGCCGCTCAGCATGCCAAGTCGAAGCATGCTGTCATCACCCAGCCTGATTCGGGCACCCAGGGTGGCCGCATTCTCACTGGATCGTGCCCGGCTGGTGGGGCCGGCATCGTTCGGCTGGAAGCTGTTCTCGATCGCCTGTCGACGGCCGCCAAGATCGAGGGTAAGGCGTCGCTGAAAAAAGGAACGGCTGACCTGGGCGTAGAGCGAATAGCTGTCTTGTTCAATCGACTGTCGGTCAATTGTTTTTGACTCGGCCGAATAGATTTCAGCACCCAC
>JBBAQV010000010.1:7976-19063 GCA_040400125.1 Burkholderiaceae bacterium | reverse complement strand
AGCCGGTGAGTCGCTTTTCGTTGGCGACTCCTCCATCGACGTCGCCACGGCCAAAGCAGCTGGTGTGGTCTGTTGGGTGGTGCCTTATGGCTACAACATGGGAGAGCCGATCGAACGCTCAGAACCCGACCTCGTCATTTCGGACCTGAGCCTGGTGCCACAATTTTTCAAGGGACTCTAAATGGCTTTTCAACGCATGACTGACCTCCCCCTCGCGGGTAAGCGAGTCTTGATTCGGGCCGACCTCAACGTGCCTCAGGATGATGCCGGGGCCATCACCGATGACACCCGCATTCGGGCGTCTATTCCTGCCATTGAGCATGCGCTCTCGAAAGGGGCAGCGGTGATGGTGACCTCGCACCTTGGGCGTCCGACCGAGGGAGAGCTTCGCGCGGAAGATTCTCTGGCTCCGATTGCGGCGAGGCTTGCTCAACTCATGAACCGAAAGGTTCCGTTGATCACCCATTGGGTCGACGGCGGGTTCGATTTGCAGCCTGGCGAAGTGGTGCTGCTTGAAAACTGTCGGGTGAACAAGGGCGAAAAGAAAAATGACGATGTCCTTGCGAAAAAGATTGCATCGCTCTGCGACATTTATGTGAATGACGCTTTTGGCACGGCGCACCGCGCGGAGGCCACCACCCATGGCGTGGCCAAGTATGCGCCAGTGGCCTGTGCGGGCCCGCTCATGGCGGCAGAGCTCGACGCACTTGCCGCGGCACTGCTCAACCCCAAGCGCCCGATGGTGGCGATTGTTGCGGGATCCAAGGTGTCTACGAAGCTCACCATCCTGAAGTCCCTGGCCTCCAAGGTGGATCAGCTGATCGTTGGGGGCGGCATTGCCAACACCTTCATGCTTGCCAAAGGGCTACCCATTGGCAAGTCGCTCGCCGAGCCGGATCTCTTGGATGAGGCTCGCGAGATCATGGCCATCATGGAGGCCCGCGGCGCAGAAGTCCCCATTCCGGAAGACGTCGTGGTCGCCAATGAATTTTCCGCTCAGGCCCGTGCGAATAAGGTTGCTGCCACGGACGTGGCGAGCGACGACATGATTCTCGATATCGGACCCAAGACGGCGGCAAGGCTGTCCGCCATTGTGTCGAATGCAGGGACGATTGTCTGGAATGGTCCAGTTGGCGTTTTCGAGATTCCCCAGTTCGCAGGTGGTACCAAGATGCTTGCGGCGGCGATTGCGCATTCCCCGGCGTTCTCCATCGCTGGCGGTGGAGACACGCTTGCGGCGATTTCGAAGTTTGATATTGCACAGCAGATTGGCTATATCTCAACCGGTGGGGGTGCATTCCTGGAATTCCTCGAAGGTAAGGTGCTGCCTGCCGTCGAAATTCTTGAGACACGCGGGCATGCATCCGCTTCTGCAGGGTAAGACCGTCCTCTTTGACGTTGATGGCACCATCGCCGAAACCGAAGGCGATGGCCATCTTCCGGCGTTTAACCAGGCCTTTGATGAAGCGGGTCTGCCGTGGTCTTGGACTCCTGAGGAATATGGCAGCCTCTTGGCGATCACGGGTGGGTTTGAACGGATCATGGCTTATGCCAAATCCGTGGGGGCGGCTTCAAGCCATGCCCCCTCCTTTGAAGATCGTATGCGGCAGATTCACCGCCGCAAAAATCAGATTTATGCGGACCGTCTGCAGGCGGGGCTGATTAAACCTCGTCAAGGTCTGCTTGATCTGCTTCGTGCGCTTGGTCTGGCTGGCCAAGACTGGGCCGTGGTGACCACCACGAGCCGTGCGAATTGGCAGGCTCTGTGGTTAAGTGGCTTGGTTCCCGCCCTGAAGATTCCTGCACCCGTGATTGCTATTTGTGGCGAGGATGTTGCGCAGAAGAAACCCCACCCAGAGGCCTATCAGAAGGCGCTTGCGCGGCTTGGTCTGAAGGCTCATCAGGCCGTGGCCATCGAGGATTCTGAAAATGGCGTTGCCGCGGCCGTAGGGGCAGGACTTTCCGTCGTCGTGGTGAAAAGTCTCTTCTTTCAGGATCAGGCTTTCCCCGACGCGCGGCTTGTGGTGAGCGAACTCACCGAATTACTCGGGTAGCGAATTTTGTTTTCGGCGCCGGGTCGCGAGATACCCTAAGAGCCCAATCGCAATGAGAGGCACTGAGATCAGTCCCACCAGATCGGGGTCGGCGGGAACACCGGTCTCTTTGAGTCCTTTCGCGATGTACTGAAGCAGTCCGGTGGCGTAATAGGTCATCACAATCACCGAAAGACCCTCGACGGTCTGTTGCAGCCGAAGCTGCAGATTGGCGCGCCGATCCATACTCGCCAGAAGCGCCTGCTGTTGCCTTTCATTCACAAATTCGATTCGCGTTTTCAAGATGTCTGACGTTCTGGAAATTCGGTCTGAGAGGTCTCGCAGACGACGAACGGTCCAGCGGCAGGTACGCATGGCGGGTTCGAACCGGCGGTCCATGAAGGTGTTCAGCATTTGTACACCAGGAATGGTTTCCTCATGCAGTTCAGTTAAGGAGCGCTTGACCAGCTCACTGTAGGCCTCGGCTGCGGTGAAGCGTAAGCCGTTGGCAGAGATCCAGCCCTCAACCCGGGCGGCCAGGGCCGAGACATCGCTCAGAAGCTGCGCGTCAACATCCAGGTCGATCGTGGACTGACGCTGAGCCAGCGCAATTTTTTCCGACACACTCGCAAGCTCGGTCTCCGCGGTGCGAAGCGGCTCGGCCAGGGCTTTGGCATTGGGCAGGGCCAGCATGGCCATCATGCGGTAGGTTTCGGCGTCAATCAGGCGCTGCACGGCCCGGCCAGCCTGGCGGCTTCCGAACTGAACACCACGAACGATCATGGTGGTGAAGCCGGCCTCGTCAAGCTGCAGATCCGTCCAAAGCTGGGCATTCTGGTTGGAAGTGATGCGGCTTCCCACCACGGTATTCCCGGCAAATCGTTTGGCAATCTCATAGGCATCAGGGTAGGGCTCGCCTTCTTCCAGAAGAATATCCAAGGCCACCAATCGTTGACCGGCGAGTGATCGCATGCCCAAGGCCCCCGTTTTTTCCAGCAAGGCATCAGCTTTCGACACCACGGTTTTGCGGTCTTCCACGTAACCCGTGGTCTGTTGCGCAAAGAGGGTGATGCTGACAAATTCGCCATGCATCTCCCACTTCAGAAGCACTCGGCTGGGCTCAGGTGAGAGCTCGAGCACGCGAATCGATGGGTGATAGGCATTGCCGTGGTGGGCAGGAAAGCCGTTGGAAGCCCGGTCAATCCATGCCAGTTGTTGGCTTCGGCTGTCTGGGTCGAGCAGAAAGGCTTGGTTGATGACCCTCTCGTTGGACCAGAGTGCGATGGGTGGTCGGGCGTGAACCTCGTTGTGGAGCACTTCTCGCTGCGGATGGTCTTGGATGATGGCCATGCCGTTTGGGGCAGAGGAAAGTTTATTCATGAGCGGATACTGAAATTAATGTTGTCGCCAGAAGTTCTGAGCGCTCTGGATCCGCTCTTCGAGATAGTTTGCATAAAAGTCGCGCGAGGCGTAACCCACCAGGGGTTCGCCGATGGGTCGGGCCAGGCGATCAAGCATGACCACGGTCGGGGTGAGTTTTAACCCGTAGCGCTGCCCCCAATCCTTCACCGTGACCCGGCCACCATTGGGCAGGGTGAAGGGTGCACGGCGGGCTGTCTCGAATTCGACCACCATCAGTTTAGGGGACACATTCGCGCGCATTCGGGGTGAGAGTTGTTCTTGCTTGAGGGCGATACAAAAGGGGCAATGTTCGGAGGTAAACAGGGCGGCCACCACGGTTTCCCCGCCCTGTGCCTGTTGGAGGGTGGTGAGTAATTCATCAACAGTTTGATAGCCAGAGGGTTGCACTTTGCTCTCTTCACTAGGGCGCCCTGATGCGCCGCAACACGCGATGGGCTTGACTATATTCGCTGACAAGCATATTGTCACGAACCAATATGACATCAACTATAGCGCCGTCGTCTGCCGTTCCTTTCGATGTGGCTTTCTCGGCCGCATCCGAGCTTCATCGGGACGCTTCGCTTTCGAGCATTCTCGAAAAAGCATCCGCGTATTTCTCGCTTCTTTCCGAACCATCGCGCCTTCGCATTATTCAAGCGATCTGTCACCGAGAGTGCTCGGTTCAGCAGATCGTGGAGCAGACCGGGCTTCCGCAGCCGAATGTGTCTCGCCATCTAGCGTTGTTGCACCGCTCAGGAGTACTCTCGAGGAAACGGGTTGGAACGTCGGTTTTTTATCAAGTCAGCGACGCGACGATTACCGAGCTCTGCAGGATTGTCTGTATTCGTTTGGCCAGTGCGGTGGATGCATAAAAACAATTAGCGGCGGTTTGCGTTCAGCAGGCCACCAAGTTTTCCCCCGCAACAGCGGGATTTTGAACCGTAGTCAGCTTTATTGATTCAACACTGGGGAGGGTTGAATGTCAGTCGAAGTCAAAAAATCGGGCCGTCTCGTGAAGGCCCCCGAAAACTTTCTTTCTAAAGAAGACATCAAGTCTCCTGAACTGATGCGCCGCAAGTTCCTTGCAGCCTCGGTCTCTGGGGCGGCGGCATCCATGGCGGGTCTTGGTCTTGCCTCGGCAAGCGGCAAGGCAAGTGCTGCCGTTGGCGAGGGTGATCCGAATATTCTGAACATGCCGGCCCACACGACTGGCCTTGGTATGCCGGTGGCCGCGAACCCCTACGGCATGCCTTCGCAGTATGAAAAAGGTCTTCAGCGACGGGAAAGCCCAGGCCTGACGCGTGTCTCCGCGGCCTCTGTGGCCTTCACGCCCTTGCAGGGAACCTTCGGAATCATTACGCCAAGCGGCCTTCATTTTGAGCGCCACCACCAGGGCTGGTGGGACATTGACCCCAGCAAGCATCGCCTCATGGTGATGGGTTTGGTGAAGAACCCGAAGGTCTACACCATGGACGACATCATGCGTCTTCCTTCGGTCTCGCGAATCCATTTCATTGAGTGCGGTGCGAACACCGCCATGGAGTGGGGCAATGTGGCGGTTCCTACCGTTCAGTATTCTCACGGTATGGTCTCGTGCAGCGAATTCACCGGCGTACCCCTTAAGGTGCTGCTTGAAGACTGCGGCATCGATATGAAGAAAGCCAAGTACATCCTGGGCGAAGGTGCCGACGGCTCTTCCATGACACGAACCATTCCTTTGGATCGTGCACTGGATGACGTGTTAGTGGCTTACGGTATGAATGGCGAAATGCTTCGCCCTGAAAATGGCTATCCCCTTCGACTGGTGGTGCCTGGCATTCAAGGCGTATCCTGGGTCAAGTGGCTTCGCCGCATCGAAGTGGGGGACCAGAAGTGGGCCACCAAAGATGAAGCCGTGCATTACATCGACCTCATGCCCGATGGCATGCATCGTCAGTACACGGGAATTCAAGAGGCGAAATCGGTCATCACCACGCCATCAGGCGGCCAGACCTTACTTGACAAGGGCTTTTACAACATCAGTGGTCTTGCTTGGAGTGGTCGTGGCAAGGTGAAGCGTGTGGATGTCTCAGTGGATGGTGGCCGTAACTGGCGCACCGCGCGCCTTGAAGGGCCCATCCTCACGAAGGCCTTCACACGATTCAACATTGATTGGGTCTGGGACGGAAGCCCTGCGATTCTGCAGTCCAGGGTGCAGGACGAGACCGGTTATGTTCAGCCCAAGATCAATCAGCTGCGGGCCGTGCGCGGAACGCGCTCCATTTATCACCAGAATGCGATTCAGTCGTGGAAAGTTGCCGAGAGCGGGGAGGTTAGCAATGTCCAGGTTTACTAATTCAATTCGTCTTGCTGTCGGCGCCCTGGCCACCTCGGTGGCACTGATTGGCGTGGCCCAAGCGCAGTCGACAACGGCGTTAAAGGGTATTGGCCGCACGGCAACGCCCGCCGAAATCAAAGCATGGGACATTGATGTTCGCCCCGATTTCAAAGGGCTTCCCGCGGGTTCAGGTTCGGTGGCGAAGGGACAAGATGTCTGGGAGGCAAAGTGTGCCTCTTGCCATGGCGTTTTTGGCGAGAGCACCGAGGTCTTCACCCCGATTGTGGGCGGCACCACGAAGAAAGACATCGAAACCGGTCGGGTGGCGAACCTCTCTCGGCTCGACTTTCCTCAGCGCACCACCATGATGAAAGTGTCCACGGTCTCCACGCTCTGGGATTACATCAATCGCGCCATGCCATGGACGAATCCTAAAACCTTGACCGTGGAAGAGGTCTATGGGGTTGTGGCCTACATTTTGAATCTGGCGGAAGTCGTTCCAGAAGACTTTGTTTTGTCGGACAAGAACATTGCCGAGGTTCAAAAGCGGATGCCGAACCGAAATGGCATGACCCAGGCCCATGGCATGTGGGAATTGAACGGCAAGCCCGATGTGCAAAACACGCTCTGCATGAAAGACTGTCCCACCGATCTCAAGATCGCTTCCAGTCTTCCCGAGTCGGCTCGTGACGCACACGGCAACCTGATGGAGCAGCATCGTCCGATCGGACCTGCCCGGGCCATTGACACTTCCAGGCCCGCTGCGCCTGGCGCAGGTGCCGCAGCCCCTGCGGCCACGGTGGTCGCCTCGGCGGCCGCTCCTGCCAAGCCTGCAACGGTAGGCGGTGCAGACATTGCCAAGAAGTTCAATTGCACGGCCTGTCATGCGCCGGCGGCCAAACTTGTTGGCCCTTCATGGGCTGATATTGCCAAGAAATACAAAGGCGATGCCAAGGCACCGAGTGCACTGGCATTGAAGGTCAAAAATGGCGGTTCTGGTGTCTGGGGCCCTGTGCCCATGCCGGGCAACCCGAACATGAAAGACAATGAAGTCGCTGCAGTGGTGCAGTGGGTTCTTGACGGTGCCAAGTAACCACTCGGCATTGATTTTTAGAAAAGAGGAGAAGTCATTATGAGTATTTCACGTCGTCAAGTGATTCAAGCGGGTGGTGGCGCAGCTCTGTATTCCGCGCTGGCCTCCGTCGGGTTCTTTGCAGCCAACCCAGCCATGGCCTCGGCCTGGAAAAAAGAATGGTTTGAAACCAAGAATGTGGCCGACACCCTGAAGGTGATGGGTATCGCGTCGGCGCCGGACAGCGCGGATATTGTCATCACGTCACCCGACATCGCCGAAAACGGCGCCGTGGTTCCTGTTGGTGTGGCCTCCAAGCTGCCCAAGACCGAGATGGCTGCGCTTCTTGTCGAAAAGAATCCTTCCATGATGGCCGGCTTTTACGAGTTCACCCCGGATGCTGTTGCGGACGTTTCCATGCGTGTGAAGATGGGCCAGAGCTCTGATGTAATCGCGATCGTCAAGGCTGATGGCAAGTTCTTCATGGCCAAAAAAGAAATTAAGGTCACTCTTGGTGGATGCGGCGGCTAATCGTCAATTCCAACTGATCACCCAAACATTGTTTAGAACGAATTAAGGAGATTCACATGGCAGATCCAATGCGTATTCGTGCACGTGCCGCAGACGGCGTCGTTGACGCCCGCGTTTTGATGGCGCACGAAATGGAAACAGGTATTCGTAAAGATTCATCCGGCAAGCTCATCCCTGCATGGTTCATTCAGGAAGTCACCTGCCAGCTGAACGGTAAGACCGTGATGGTTGCGCAGTGGGGCCCTTCAATCTCGAAGAACCCATTCCTGCAGTTCAAGGCCAAAGGCAAGGCCGGCGACAAGGTCACTGTGACCTGGGTCGATAACAAAGGCGAGAAGCGCACTGACGAAGCCACCGTTGCTTGATTGGTTTTCGGCTTTGCGCGCTGTAAAGAGAACGCTCGCCGGGGGGACTGGTGGGCGGCGTGTTCTAAGTTTTAGGAGACAGCAATGTTGACAACAACAATGAGAAAGCTGGCTTTGACAGCAGTGATTGGAGCGTCCATGGTCATGCCGGCCATGGCCCAAACAGACGCTGAAAAAGCCATCGACCGTTACCGCGAACTGGTGGCCGACGGCAACCCTGCCGAACTCTGGGAAGCCAAGGGTGAAGACCTCTGGAAGAAAAAGCGTGGCCCCAAGAACGCATCGCTTGAAAAGTGTGATCTTGGCTTGGGTCCTGGCGTGGTCAAGGGCGCCTATGTTTCGCTTCCCCGTTACTTCGCCGATGTGAAAAAGGTTCAAGACCTTGAAACCCGGCTGGTCACCTGCATGGAGCAGCATCAGGGAATCGTGGCCAAGGCTGCCGTTTATGACCGCGATGACCACAAAGACATCATTGCGCTGGTCACCTACATCGCCAATGAGTCACGTGGCATGCCGGTGAACGTTCCTGTGGCACACCCGGAAGAAAAGCGTATGTACGAAATGGGTAAGCGCATCTTCTTTTACCGTGCGGGCCCCTACGACTTTGCCTGTGCAACCTGCCATGCAGCGGACAACACCCGTATTCGTCTTCAGGGTCTTCCTAACCTGACCAACAACGAACCCGCTGGTAAGGCTTTCACATCATGGCCTGCCTATCGGGTGTCGAATGCCCAGGTCTGGCCCATGCAGAAGCGTCTGGAAGACTGCTTCCGTCAGCAGCGATTCCCTTATGTTGAGTTTGGCTCCGACGTCACCATTGCACTCTCAAGCTACATGGGTGTGACCGGCAAGGGCGTGAAGTCACTCGCTCCCACCATCAAGCGCTGATCGGAGACCGAACATGAAAAAATCAACATTAGTCATTGCAGGCTTGTCGGTCGTGTTGGCTGGATGTGCGGGGATGTACACCGCCGCCGACTACGACCGCATGTCCAAGGAGGCGGTTGCGCGTTCGTTCTCGGAGAAGGGCATCGCCAAAAAAGATCGGATCAATCAAGACGCGATCAACGCAGCCTGTTCGAAGGCAGAACTCACGAACACACCGCTTTCCGGCGATGCGGTTCGCAAACTGGAACAGGCTGAATATCAGGCCATCAAATACCCCGCCGATGGCAAGTTTTTTGGCGACTGGAAGGCTGGCGAGCGTCTTGCCCAAGACGGTCGAGGCAGCACCTACAGTGACAAAGCGGGCTCTCTCAATGGTGGCAACTGCTACAACTGCCACCAGATCAGCAAGGAAGAGATCTCGCACGGAACCCTGGGACCAAGCCTCTACAACTACGGAAAGCTTCGTGGCAACACCGAGGCCGTGGTGAAATACACCTGGGGCAAGATCTACAACGCCAAGGCGTTCAATGCCTGCACCAACATGCCACGCTTCGGTCATCAGAACATCCTGACCGAGGCTCAGATGAAAGATCTGATGGCCTTGCTGCTGGACCCTGAATCGCCCGTCAACAAGTAACTGTTCGGTGAAGCCCAGCGAAGTTTGCTGGGCTTTTTTAATTTCCAATCATGCATTAATAGGTATAGAACCATGCAACTCGATCGTCGCGAATTTTTGAATGTCATGGCCGCTGGGTCGGCCTGTGGAATGTTTGGCTCTTGGGCTACGGCAGCCAAGGCCTCATCGAAAGGTGAACAGCTCTATGACATTCCAAAGTACGGCAACGTCAGTTTTCTTCACTTCACGGACTGTCATGCTCAGCTGACTCCGGTCTACTTCCGCGAGCCAAATGTCAACATTGGTCTTGGCGTGATGAACGGCCGCCCACCCCATTTCGTGGGTGAAGAGTTCCTGAAGTTCCACAAGGTTCCCGCCAACACGGCGCTCTCTCATGCCTTCACCTACCTCGATTTTGAAAAGGCGGCCAAGGCCTATGGAAAGGTGGGCGGCTTTGCGCACCTGGCCACACTGGTCAAGAAAATGCGCGCCGATCGCCCAAATGCGTTTCTGCTGGATGGCGGCGACACCTGGCAGGGCTCGGCCACGGCGCTTTGGACCAATGGACAGGACATGGTCGATGCCTGCAAGCTCTTGGGCGTCAACATGATGAGCCCCCACTGGGAGTTCACCCTTGGCGCCAAGCGCGTGGAAGAAATTGTCAAAAAAGATTTCGCGGGAAACATCGAGTTTCTTGCGCAGAATGTGAAGACCACCGATTTCGGTGATCAGGTGTTCAAGCCCTATGTCATTCGTGAGCAAAACGGAATTCCTGTCGCCGTGATCGGCCAGGCCTTCCCTTACACGCCGATTGCGAACCCGCGTTACATGGTGCCCGATTGGTCGTTTGGTATTCAGGACGACCACATGCAGAAGATGGTCGACGAAGTCCGCCAGAAGGGCGCCAAGGTGGTGGTGGTGATTTCCCATAACGGCATGGATGTTGACCTGAAGATGGCCTCCCGCGTGCGCGGCATTGACGCGATCTTTGGCGGCCATACCCATGACGGCGTTCCCCAGCCGGTGATTGTTGACAACCCAGGCGGCAAGACGTTGGTGACCAATGCCGGTTCGAACTCCAAGTTTTTGGGTGTGATGGATTTCGATGTTCGTGATGGCAAGGTGGCGGGCTTTAAATATTCGCTGCTTCCTGTCTTTTCGAACATGCTCGCCGCTGACAAAGAGATGCAGGCCCACATTGATAAGGTTCGTGCCCCTTATAAGGCGAAGCTTGAAGAGACACTGGCGGTGACCGAAGGCCTGCTTTATCGCCGGGGCAATTTCAACGGCACCTTTGATCAGCTCATCTGTGATGCCCTCATTGAGGTCAAGGGGGCAGACATCTCTTTCTCCCCAGGCTTTCGTTGGGGCACGAGCATTTTGTCGGGCCAGGCCATCACCCGAGAGCATGTGATGGACCAGACCGCGATCACGTACCCCTACACCACCGTCACCCCGATGACGGGCGAATTCATTAAAACCGTTCTTGAGGACGTCTGCGACAACCTCTTTAACCCAGACCCCTACTACCAACAGGGCGGGGATATGGTTCGTGTCGGCGGTCTCACCTATGCCTGCGAACCCGGCGGCAAGGCCGGTAGCCGAATCAGCGATATGCGCTTAAACGGCAAGCTGATTGAGGCCAATAAGACCTACAAGGTGGCGGGCTGGGCTCCTGTGGCGGAAGGTGCGACGGGCGAGCCCATTTGGGAGGTGGTTGAGACGTGGCTGAAGGCGAAGAAACGAATCAGCCCACGTCAACTCAACACCCCACGTCTGATTGGCTTGAGCAATAATCCGGGAATGGCGTAAGCCCCAAGGAGCCCTGTCGAATGCCAACACACTCGTTTCGCAAAATCTCTTT
>JBBAQV010000010.1:0-7876 GCA_040400125.1 Burkholderiaceae bacterium | reverse complement strand
GCGCGTTACCTGAACGACACCTATTACCAGTTCAAGTAATGACCGTTAGCCACCAGTCACCAAGGCAGGTTTAAGGCTATCGCCGCTGCAGGTCGATGTTGGCTGTAAGCCTGCCCGCAAAGATGAGCTCCATCGACGCTTCGCTGGTGTCCTGAATCAGCTTCACGCCGGGCTGGGGAAGGGGGTTGGTGGTCTTCAGGCTCAGAAGGTTCTGCGGCCAGCTGAAATGAAGACGGGCCTGCATGGGCAGATAGCCGTCGAAATACCGGCGCATCAAAGGTCCAGCCTGAAGCCGAAAACTGCCGTCTTCAAGGGTGTCGAGCGCCTTGGATTCAAGGTCGATGCAGATGGAGGCGCCGCGCTGAACCTCGGACATCGTCACCCGATGCCCAGTTACCTCAACCCCACCCATCAGGGTGGCGGATTGAATCGCAACGGATTGAAGCCGATTCGGGTTAAAGAGAATGACCACTTTACGAATGGGATCGAGGTCGTAATGGCAGGTGGTGAGCTGAACAACCCCTGTGGCCAGGCTTTCCTCAGAAATTCTGACCCGTGATTCATAGCGATAGCTCTTCGGGTCCGGATGGGTGGCAAGAAAACGAAGCTCACCTTCTTGCGCGATATCGGAAAACTCAAGGGCATGAGCGTGAGAGGCCATGGGCAGCGAGGCCAGCGCGACAATGATTTTTGCGAGGCGAAGCATGACGCTTGAGAAGCCACGGGGGGGCGAACGCCGCAGAGCGAACTGCAAGAGGTTCATGGCGGCCCTGCCTTGGTGATCAAGCCGGAGCCCTGCAGGGTCGGCCAGATGTTGTTCAGAATTGTCGGCTGCGCTTTTTCATTGGGGTGAATGGTGTCCGCTTGAAACATGGACGGATTGTCGGCCATTCCTTCAAGCATGAAGGGCACCAATGGGCTGTTAGTGGCTCGGGAAAGGTCCACGAAAACCTGATCGAATCGGCGGGAATAATCGGCGCCATAGTTCGGCGGTACCTTGATTCCAACAATGAGCGTTTTAGCACCCATGGCCTGTGCCTGCCGAATCATGGAAAGCAGGTTCTGATAGGTCTGCTGAGGCGCAAGGCCTCGAAGCCCATCGTTGGCACCAAGTTCAAGAATCACCACACTGGGGCGATGTTTCTTCATGGATGCGGGGAAACGGCTGAGACCCCCTGCCGTGGTCTCGCCGGAGATGCTGTTGTTCACCACGCGGTGAGGGAACCCTTCAACCTTGAGCCGGTCTTCCAAGAGCTTGACCCAGCCAGCGCCGCGACGAAGACCGTATTCCGCTGAGAGGCTGTCGCCAAAGACCAAAATAACGGGGGCGGGGCTGCTTGCCTTTGATGGTCCGGAGGCCGTCGCAGCGACCGCCATGCCCATGAAAGGCAGCATCACGGTGGTGAAGCAAATCAGGGCAATAATGTGGGCGAAGCTAAACAAGATGGCCTGACGCAGTGAACGATTCATCATGGCCATATCTAAGCATAAAAAAATCATTCAAGGAGTAGGGCTTGTGAGTGCAATTCAAGCAAAGGGCATCACCAAGACAGTGACTGACAGCACGGGGGAACTGAATATTCTCCAAGACGTTTCATTGTCAGTTCCCCAGGGTGGGTCTCTTGCCATTTTGGGTGCTTCAGGCAGCGGGAAGTCCACCCTCCTTGGAATTCTTGCTGGTCTTGACGTGCCTTCGGCGGGCGAAGTCCATTGGTTCGGAGAGCGGGTGGATCATCTCTCTGAAGATGTTCGTGCGGCACGACGCAATGGGCTCTTGGGATTTGTATTTCAGTCGTTTCAGCTGCTGGGTCACCTCAATGCCCTTGAAAACGTCATGCTTCCTCTTGAGCTCTCTGGCCAGGGGCAGGCCCGGGCGAAAGCCTCGGAGATGCTGGCCAAGGTTGGCATGTCGGCCCGGGAAGGGCACTTCCCTAAAACGCTATCCGGGGGTGAGCAGCAGCGAGTGGCCTTGGCTCGGGCCTTTGTGACCCAGCCCAGGCTGATTTTTGCCGACGAGCCAACAGGCAGTCTTGATGCGGCCAATGGCGCCCGTATTTCAGACCTTCTTTTTGACCTTCGCGCTCAGCATGGAACCACGGTGGTGCTGGTCACCCACGCCCAGGAACTGGCGGATCGATGCGACCAGATCCTCAGGCTGGCCGGGGGGCGCACCGTATAATTCGGGAATGCCCTTAAAGTCCGCAAAGTCCATCACGTCGCTTTTGGCGGGCGCCTCCGCGCTCTCTGATTTCCGAAAAACCCAGTTACTCACCAAAATTCAGGCGGTTGCGCCTCGATGTTCGGCCATTGAGTCTCGCTGGGTCTATTTGCTTCGCCATGAGCCCATTGAGCAAGCGGACCATGACCTGCTCAAGAGCGCCAAACTTTTGGATATTCTCGATGCCCAGGGCCCCGTTCCTTCGCCGGCCTCCGGTGTGCAGCGTTTCTGGGTGGTGCCTCGTCAGGGCACCACATCACCCTGGTCCACCAAGGCTACAAATATTCTTCAGGCCTGCGGTCTGGGCATGGTTGATCGGGTCGAGCGTGGCCTTTTAATTGATCTCAAAATAAAGAGTGCAAATTCGGACATGCTGGCGGCGATCAGTGCACTCTTGCACGATCGAATGACAGAATCGTGTTTCAGCCCCGAGCTGCCTGAAGACATTCTTGAGCCGAAGGTCTCTGAGGCGCTGGCCCACGTGTCTCTTGGCGCATCACGAGCATCAGCCATTGAGGCACTGTCCAAGGCCAATCTTGATCTTGGCCTTGCGCTTTCAGGCGATGAGGTCGACTACCTTGCCGATGCCTATGCCGGGCTTGGACGAGACCCCACCGATGTCGAGCTCATGATGTTTGCCCAGGCGAACTCGGAACACTGCCGCCACAAGATCTTCAACGCCGATTTTTCCGTGGATGGTGAAGCCCAGACCGAATCGCTTTTTCAGATGATTCGACACACCCACCGCGTCACACCCCAGCACACAGTGATGGCCTACGCGGACAATGCGGCCATTCTTCATTCGGCGGTGACCGAACGTTTCAGGCCCGATCCGGGCAAGCCTTCGGCTTACCGCACGGAAAGCGAAACCTCGCACACCGTGTTGAAGGCCGAAACGCACAACCACCCCACGGCAATTGCGCCGTTCCCCGGAGCCGCCACGGGCTCGGGCGGCGAGATCCGTGACGAGGGTGCCACGGGCCGTGGTGCCGAGCCACGTGCAGGGCTCACCGGGTTCACGGTGTCGAACCTGGATTTCTCTGACGCGCCTCATCAGCCTTCACGAATCGCATCACCGTTGCAGATCATGATTGATGGGCCGTTGGGCGGTGCAGCCTTCAACAACGAATTTGGTCGACCCAACATTCTTGGTTATTTCCGCAGCTTCGAAATGACCGTGGACGGCATTCGATGGGGTTATCACAAACCCATCATGCTTGCGGGCGGTGTTGGGGTGATTAGTGCATCACAGACTCAAAAGCTTGGAATTCCTGCGGGAAGTCTGCTCATTCAGCTTGGGGGTCCGGGGCTGCGCATTGGTCTTGGTGGGGGCGCTGCCTCGTCGATTCAAACGGGGGCTAATCAAGAGGCGCTGGATTTTGATTCCGTGCAACGCGGTAACCCCGAGATGCAGCGGCGCGCGCAGGAGGTCATTGACGCCTGCGCTGCGCTGGGCCAACGCAACCCAATTCTCTCCATTCACGATGTCGGAGCTGGAGGTCTTTCGAATGCATTTCCAGAGCTGGTCCATGGTGCCGAGCGTGGAGGGCGGTTTGATCTCGCCAAGGTGTTGCTGGACGAAACGGGCATGTCGCCTGCCGAGATCTGGTGCAATGAGTCTCAGGAACGCTATGTCTTGGCGATTGCTCCCGACTCACTTGCAGGCTTTGAGGCGATCTGTGCTCGCGAGCGCTGTCCATTCGCGGTGGTGGGTGTGGCCACCGACGATGACCACCTTCAGGTTCGTGATTCTCGCGAAGCAGAAGCGGGGTCTGGCCAGCCGATGACCGCAGGGTATGCATCCGACCCCGTCGACATGCCGCTTTCCGTGCTTCTTGGTAAGCCCCCCAAAATGCACCGGGATGCCCATCGCCACGCGGTGAATCCTCCCGAGTTTGATTTATCTGATTTGACGATCGAAGCCATGGCCGAGGCCGTCCTTCGTCATCCAACCGTTGCCAACAAACAGTTTCTTATTTCAATCGGTGACCGAACCGTTGGCGGCCTGACCGCCCGCGACCAGCTCGTGGGCCCATGGCAGACGGCGGTCGCCGATGTGGGCGTTGCTCTTTGGGACTATTCGGGTATGGGCGGCCAGGCCATCGCCATGGGCGAGCGCCCCCCGCTGGCCATCACCAACCCCGCCGCAGCCTCAAGAATTGCTGTTGGCGAGGCATTGACCAATCTCTGTGCGGCGGACATTGGTGCCCTTGAGACCATCAAACTCTCGGCCAATTGGATGGCCGCCTGCGGTGAAGAGGGCCAAGATGCGGCCTTATTTGACGCCGTGAAGGCGCTGGCCAAAGAGATCTGTCCGGCGCTGTCGCTGTCCATTCCCGTGGGTAAAGATTCCTTGTCCATGCGAACGGTCTGGCAAGAGGATTCGGTTCGGCATTCGGTGATCTCTCCTGTTTCGCTCAACATCACGGCAGTGGCACCCGCGACGGATGTTCGAAAGACATGGACGCCCATGTTGCGAAACGACATGGGTGACACCGTATTGATGTTGATCGACCTTGGTCAGGGTAAGCATCGCCTCGCTGGTTCCGTACTCTCTCAGCTGACCCATCAGTTTGGACAGACCGTTCCCGATGTTGACGACGCGAATTTACTGAAAGAGTTTGCCCAGGCCATGCAGGCCTTGCACCAGACCCAGGATGTCTTGGCCTATCACGACCGATCCGACGGCGGTCTTTTCGCCTGCGTGTGTGAAATGGCCTTCGCGGCGCGCTGCGGTGTCACACTCAACATTGATCTACTGACCATTGACCCTGTGGCCGCCGATTGGGGCGACTTCAAGATCCGTCCTGAACAGGTTTCGGTTCAGCGCAATGAGCTCAGCCTGAAGGCGCTCTTTAGCGAAGAGCTTGGTGCTGTGATTCAGGTGCCCAAGGCGCGGCGTACCGCCGTCATGGATGTGCTTCGGGAATATGGTCTTTCACGGTTCACCCACGAGATTGGCACGATCAACCCCCGAGACAATATCGAAATCTATCGTGATGCCAAGTGCGTTTATCAGTCGCCACGACGTCACCTGCAAAAGATTTGGACGATGGTCAGCCGGGAGATCGCCCTTCGACGCGACAACCCTGTCTGTGTGGATGAGGAGTTCGGTCTGATCGATTCCGCAGCCTTACCCAAGACGGTCCTGCCCGAAACATTTTTGCAGCATCGAACCCTGCCTTTGCCCATGGTTGGGCAACAACCCAAGGTGGCGATCCTGCGCGAGCAGGGCGTGAATGGACAGGTCGAGATGGCGGCTGCCTTTGATCGTGCGGGGTTCGAGGCCTGGGATGTTCACATGAGCGATCTGCTCGAAGGACGAGTGGATCTTCGGCAGTTTGCAGGTCTGGCCGCCTGTGGCGGATTTTCCTATGGCGATGTGCTTGGGGCTGGCCAGGGGTGGGCGAAGACGATTCTCTTTCATCACGACCTTCGATCAGCCTTTGAGCAGTTCTTCGCCGACCCTACCCGATTCGCGCTTGGGGTGTGCAATGGCTGTCAGATGATGAGTGGCCTGCAGGCGATTATTCCCGGGGCTCAGCACTGGCCGCGTTTTCAGCGCAACCGTTCAGAACAATTTGAGGCTCGTTTGTCTCAGGTGGAGATCATGGCCTCGCCTTCCATCCTCTTCCAGGGTATGCAAGGGGTTATGGCTCCCGTGGTGGTCTCCCACGGCGAGGGCCGCGCGGAATTCACTTCTGAGGCCCATGCGGCTCAAGCGGCGAAGTCAAGCCTAACCATGCGCTATGTTGATCGGCTCGGAGAGCCCACCGAGGTCTACCCCTTGAACCCGAATGGGTCGCCCCAGGGTGGCACCGGATTCACCAACGACGATGGCCGTATCAACATCATGATGCCTCACCCTGAGCGCGTTTTTCGACAGGTTCAGATGTCCTGGCAGCCGGCTGAACTCGACAAACTTGGGGACGAATCCCCGTGGCTTGAGCTCTTTAAAAATGCCCGTCGCTGGGTTCGCTCGGCTTGAATACTTTGAAAGATTACTGAACCACTATGCTCGCTACCTCGAATATCACAATCCAATTTGGCGCCAAGCCGCTCTTTGAAAATGTCTCGGTGAAGTTTGGCGACGGTAACCGCTACGGGTTGATTGGCGCCAATGGCTGCGGCAAATCCACCTTCATGAAGATCCTGGGAGGCGATCTCGAGCCCAGCGGTGGCCATGTCATGAAAGACCAGCACGTCCGCCTTGGAAAGCTGCGACAGGACCAGTTTGCCTTTGAAGAGGTGCGTGTTCTGGATGTGGTCATGATGGGCCACGAGGAAATGTGGGCCGCGATGACCGAGCGCGACGCCATCTATGCCAACCCCGAGGCCACCGAAGACGATTACATGCGTGCGGCTGATCTCGAATCCAAGTTTGCGGAATATGACGGCTACACCGCCGAGGCCCGTGCCGGCGAGCTTCTTCTGGGCGTGGGCATTCCGATTGAGCAGCACAACGGCCCCATGAGCGAGGTTGCCCCGGGCTGGAAGCTTCGCGTGTTGTTGGCGCAGGCCTTGTTCTCAGACCCCGATGTCTTGCTTTTGGATGAGCCCACGAACAACCTCGACATTCACTCGATTCAATGGCTTGAGGATGTGCTGAACGAACGCAACAGCACCATGATCATCATTTCGCACGACCGCCACTTTCTGAATTCGGTCTGCACCCACATGGCGGACCTCGATTACGGCGAACTAAGAATTTACCCGGGCAATTACGACGACTTTATGCTGGCTGCGACGGAATCTCGCGCCCGATTGATGGCCGCAAACACCAAGAACAAAGAGCGGGTGGCGGAGCTTCAAGACTTTGTGCGTCGTTTTTCCGCCAATAAGTCCAAGGCCAAGCAGGCCACCTCCCGTCGTAAGCTGATCGAGAAAATTCAGGGCGACGCGGTGGAGGTTCGTCCTTCCTCTCGCCAGAATCCGTACATCCGTTTTGAGCAGGCCAAGCAGCTCTATCGACTGGCCGTGCATGTGCAGAGCATCTCGAAGACTTTTGATGGCCTGGCCAAGCCCGTTCTGAATAAGTTTTCGCTCATGGTGGAGGCGGGTGAAAAAATTGCCATCGTTGGCGCGAATGGTGCAGGTAAATCCACGCTGCTTCGCTGCATTGGCGGTGCCGCCGTGACCGGCCTGGACCCAGACTCCGGTGAAAACAAGTGGGCCGAGAATGCCGACATCGGCTACATGCCCCAAGACGTCTATGCGGACTTTGAACAGGACCTGACGCTGACCGACTGGATTGGTCAGTTCACCCAGGAAGGTGATGACGATCAGGCGGTGCGGTCCATTCTTGGCAGGCTTTTGTTTTCCGGTGACGATGTGGGCAAGAAGGTGAAGGTGCTTTCAGGCGGAGAAAAGCACCGCATGACCTTCGGGCGACTCATGCTGGGTCGTCACAATGTGCTGATGCTCGACGAACCCACCAACCATCTCGACATGGAGTCGATTGAATCCCTTCAGATGGCGCTGGAGAAATACCAGGGAACGCTGTTTGTCGTTTCCCATGACCGAGAGTTTGTCAATGCCATCGCCACGCGCGTTCTTGAGGTCCGGGGTGATGGCACGGTGACGGATTTCAAAGGCACCTACGATGAATACCTTACAAGCCAGGGGCTAGATACCTAAGGTCATCGGGGGTGTTCAGGC
>JBBAQV010000009.1:16577-19534 GCA_040400125.1 Burkholderiaceae bacterium | reverse complement strand
TTCATGCCTGGTACCTGAGCGTCTATGTGGATGCCGTGGAATGGGTGGAGCTTCCCAACACCCTGGGCATGAGCCAGTTTGCCGATGGTGGCTTGATGGCCAGCAAACCCTATGCGGCAAGCGGCAAGTACATTGACCGCATGAGCAATTACTGCAAGGGATGCGCCTTTAACCCGGCGCTCTCAACCGGGGACAAGGCCTGCCCCTTCACCACCCTGTATTGGGATTTCCTTTTGCGCCACGAGACCACGCTTGCGAAAAATCCCCGCATGGTCATGCAGGTTCGTAATCTGAAACGGCTTGATGATTCCCAGCGAAAAGCCATCCAAAGCCAGGCCCAGCGATTAAAATCGGCAAGATCAATCCCCTAAAAGAAGAAAGCCCAACGCCATGCAGAACTTCAACGCCATCATCGTGAACAAAACCGACACCAGCTACTCTGCGAAGATTGAATCGGTGAATGAAGGTGCACTGGTCACCACCGGTGAACAGGATGTTTTGGTGAAGGTTGACTACTCCACCATCAATTTCAAAGATGGTCTGGCCATTACCGGTCGTTCACCCATCATCCGAAAATTCCCCATGACACCCGGCATTGACTTTGCCGGAACCGTGGAGTCCAGCGATCATCCTTCCTTTAAGCCAGGCGATGCCGTGCTGCTCAACGGCTGGGGGGTGGGCGAAGGCCACCCCGGTGGGCTGGCTCAGTACGCTAAGGTGAAGGGCGAATGGCTCACCCCCATTCCCAAAGTGTTCTCAGCGAAACAAGCCATGGCCATTGGCACTGCCGGCTACACAGCCATGCTCTGCCTGCTGGCGCTTGAGCGTCATGGCGTCAAACCATCGGATGGTGAAGTGCTGGTGACCGGTGCTGCCGGTGGTGTGGGCAGCGTGGCCATTGCACTTTTAGCCAAGCTTGGCTTTCGCGTGATTGCCTCCACGGGCCGCACCAGCGAAGCAGATTATCTAAAGCAGCTTGGTGCCACCACCATCATCGACCGCGCGGAACTCTCTTCCCCCGGAAAGCCACTCGCCAAGGAACGCTGGGCTGCAGCCATTGACAGCGTGGGCAGCCACACCCTGGTCAATGTCTGCGCCGGCACCCAAAGCGAAGGCGCTGTGGCTGCATGCGGGCTGGCCCAGGGCATGGATTTTCCAGCCACCGTGGCCCCCTTCATTTTGCGAGGTGTTGCGCTTTATGGCGTGAACAGCGTCACCTGCCCAAAGGCGCGTCGCGAAGAGGCCTGGGCACGATTGGCGCGCGACCTGGATATTGCCAAGCTTGACGCCATGACCCACGAGATATCGCTTGGCCAGGCCATTGATGTCGCGCCCGAAATTCTTGCAGGGAAGGTTCGTGGCCGGCTTGTGGTGGATGTGAATGCAAAATGAAATGGCGAAATGAACACCAATGAAGACTGGCGTGTCGCAACCTGAAACACTGAACATCTCTTCCTATAAGTTCGTTGAGATCCATGATCTCCCCGAACTGCGGGAGCGACTGCTTCATCAAGCATCCCAGCGCAACCTGAAGGGCACCATTCTGATTGCCGAAGAGGGCATCAATCTTTTTCTTGCGGGCTCCGCCCATGACGTTCACGCCTTTGTGGACTGGCTTCGTGAAGACCCACGTTTTTCGGATCTTGCCCCGAAAGAAAGCTGGTCCGAAAGCCAGCCCTTTCGAAAAATGCTGGTGAAGATCAAAAAAGAAATCATCCGTATGAACCACCCCACCATTCGGCCCCACAGCGGCCGAGCACCGGCGGTTAGTGCCGAAACCCTGAATCGATGGCTGGACCAAGGCCATGACGACGAAGGTCGGCCCGTGGTGATGCTGGACACCCGAAACGACTTCGAAGTGGACATGGGCAGTTTTCAGAACGCGATTGATTACCGCATCACAAAGTTCACCGAATTTCCGCAAGCCATTCGTCAACACCAGGAAACGCTCAAAGATAAAACCATTGTCAGTTTCTGCACGGGCGGCATTCGTTGCGAAAAGGCGGCCATCTTCATGCGCGAGATTGGCCTTGAGCACACCTATCAGCTCGAGGGCGGCATCTTGAAGTATTTTGAAGAAACCGATGCCCATCACTACCAGGGCAGCTGTTTTGTTTTTGATGAGCGTCGTGCCTTGGACGCCACCCTTTCCACCGCCGACACTCCACTGCCATGCCCACAGCACTGACCGAACAAAGCCTACGCGACGACATCCGGCTTCTTGGAAGCATTCTTGGTGACACCATTCGTGAACAAGAAGGTGACGAGACCTTTGATCGAATTGAGAACATCCGCAAGCTAAGCGTTGCCTTTCGGCGCAATGCCGACGCCAAAGCCGGCAAAGCCCTTGGTCAGCTGTTGAAGGCGCTCTCCACTCAGCAGGCGGTAAGCGTCATTCGTGCCTTCAGCTATTTTTCGCATCTGGCCAACATTGCAGAAGACCAATTCAATCTTCGGCTCTTTCGAAAAGAGAACCCGAATGATGTCGAAGGAAGCCTGGCCCGAAGCTTTCGCAGGCTGAAAGAGGCCAAGGTGGCGCCCGCAAAGATCCAAAAGACCTTGCAGCAGGCCTGGATCTCACCCGTGCTCACGGCTCACCCCACGGAAGTCCAACGCAAAAGCATTCTGGACGCCGAACGCGCCATTGGGGAGCTTCTGGCAAGACGACACCATCTTGTCGCCAATCAGGCGTTGGATGATGAACTCGCGGAAAACGACGCCCAGATTCGTGCCCGTGTTACCCAGCTCTGGCAGACCCGCCTCATCCGTTTTTCAAAGCTCAGCGTTGACGACGAAATTGAAAATGTGGTGTCTTATTACCAGAGCACCTTCCTCACCGAGGTTCCCAAGCTTTATGCCCGCATCGAACGCCACGCCAAGCCTTATATAAAAAATATTCCCTTGCCCACAGTCTTTCGCATGGGCAACTGGATCGGCGGTGACCGAGACGGCAACCC
>JBBAQV010000009.1:0-16477 GCA_040400125.1 Burkholderiaceae bacterium | reverse complement strand
TGCCCACAGTCTTTCGCATGGGCAACTGGATCGGCGGTGACCGAGACGGCAACCCCAATGTCATTGCCCCCACGCTTCATAAGACCGTCTCTCGGCACAGTGAGGTGGCGCTGCGGTACTACCTGACCCAGATTCATGAATTGGGCGGCGAACTCTCGGTCTGCGATGCCTTGGTGGGCTGCTCAAAATCATTGCGTCAGCTTGCCGAAGCATCAGCTGCCCCCAACCCCCATCGCCAAGACGAGCCCTACCGTCAGGCATTAATTGGTGTTTATGCGCGGCTTGCCGCCACGCTCATTAAGCTAACCGGCACCGAGGCACTGCGGCATGCACGGGAGCCCTCCACCCCATACGCCAAGGCAGAAGAGCTTCTGCATGACCTAAAGATTGTGGAGTCTTCCCTGATCGAACATCACGGCGAAGCGCTCACCCGTGGCCGGCTTCGGCCTTTAATCCGGGCCGTCGAAGTCTTTGGCTTTCATCTGGCCACCACTGACCTTCGTCAGAACTCAAGCATTCATGAGCACGTGGTGGCGGAACTCTTTCGCGCCGCGCAGGTGGAGCCGGCGTATGAAAAGCTGGATGAAACCAAAAAGATCAGGGCGCTTCTTGCTGCACTCCATGACGGCCGCTGCCTAAGGTCTCCCCACGCGCGCTACTCCGAGCTCACCGAAACCGAACTGGCCATTTTTGATGCCGCTCGAAGCATTCGTGACATCTTCGGGCCAGAGACCATTCGGCACGCCATCATCAGCCACACCGAAAGTGTGAGCGACCTTCTTGAAGTCTTGCTCATTCAGAAAGAGACGGGCCTGATGACCGGCACTCTGCCCAAGGGCGTGGGCGCACTGATTGTGGTGCCACTCTTCGAAACTATCGAAGATCTTCGCTGTGCCGCACCCATCATGAAGTCCTTTTACGAGCTTCCCGGTGTCTCAGACTTCATCGTCCGGTCCACGGGCGAACAAGACATCATGCTGGGC
Organism: Burkholderiaceae bacterium; assembly: GCA_040400125.1. GTDB lineage: Bacteria > Pseudomonadota > Gammaproteobacteria > Burkholderiales > Burkholderiaceae_A > Lacustribacter. The sequence continues at coordinate 15,494 of JBBAQV010000009.1, read as the reverse complement.
TATTCCGACAGCAACAAAGATGGCGGCTTTTTTACAAGCAACTGGGAGCTGCATCAGGCATCCACCGCTCTGGTTGAACTGTTCACAAACTATAAAAACATCACTCTGCGTCTTTTCCATGGCCGAGGGGGCACCGTTGGGCGGGGTGGCGGACCAAGCTATCAGGCCATTCTTGCCCAGCCCGCGGGCACCGTGAACGGACAGCTTCGGCTGACCGAACAAGGCGAGATCATTGCCAGTAAATATGCCAACCCAACCATTGGCGGACGTAATTTAGAAACGCTCGTTGCCGCCGTGCTAGAGGCTACCCTGATTGGGGCGCAGCGAAAGCCACCGGCTGAATTTCTAAAGTCGGCCGCCTTGCTTTCGGAATTCAGCATGAAGGCTTATCGGTCACTCGTCTATGAAACCAAAGGCTTTGAAGATTATTTTTTTGAAGCCACACCCATCAGCGAAATCGCTCAGCTGAACATCGGCTCTCGGCCTGCATCACGCAAAGCGTCCCGAAAGATTGAAGACCTTCGTGCCATTCCGTGGGGTTTCTCTTGGGGACAAAGCCGGGTCAATCTTCCAGGATGGTTTGGTTTTGGCTCAGCTGTTCGCCAGTTCATTCAAGCTTCGCCCAAAAAACACGCAGCATTATTGAAAAAGATGCATGCCGAATGGCCGTTTTTCTCAACACTGATTTCCAACATTGACATGGTGATGGCCAAGGCCGACCTGGCCATGGCGGGTCGATATGGTGAACTGGTGCAGGATCAAAAGCTTGCCAAACAGATCTATACCGCCATCACCAAGGAATGGGAAGACACGCTGGCCGCCCTTGAACTAATCACGGGCAAAAAAACCCGTCTTGCCGGCAACCCCATGCTGGCTCGGTCCATTGATCATCGTTTCCCTTACCTGGACCCACTCAACCACCTTCAGATTGAGCTGATTCGACGTTGGCGTTCCGGCAAACACGATGAGCGCACCCAGCGAGGCATTCACCTGACCATCAATGGTATTGCCGCAGGGCTTCGGAATACGGGTTAGGGATCAGCGAATCAGCAAGGCCTGGGCAAAGCTGTCCACGAAGTTTTCGCGGCCCACCCGTTCAATGAAATCGGCCCGCTCCATCAGTTCCAGCGGCTGGCCCTTAGCGCCAATCACCACCAAGACACCACCGGAATCTTTGAGCCGTTCATAGAAACCCAGCAGGGCATCAATGCCCGTGGTGTCCAGCTGAATCAGGCCGGTCATGTCCAGCATCATCACCTTTGGAAACTGCTGACGATCTTCCGTCAGTGCTTCCAGTTTGGCAACAGCGCCAAAGAACAGGCTGCCCACCAGTTTGACCACCATGGTGTCGCGGCCCGTCACACCCAATGAAATGCGTTCAGCGTCCGACACCACTTCGACCCGAGTGAGTTCAGACATTCGGACAATATAAAAAAGACAGGCCAGGAAAAGACCGACCTCAACAGCCACCGTGATGTCCACCACCACGGTCAGCACAAAGGTGGAAAGCAAAATCGTGGCGTAGGGGTAAGAGAAACGACGCAGCCTTGCGAACTCTCGCCACTCACCCATGTTCCAGGCCACAAACATCAAAATTCCGGAAAGGGTGGCCAAAGGCACATTCTTTGCCAAGGGCGCCGCACCCAAGACAATCACCAGCAGGGTCAGTGCATGGATCATTCCTGACACCGGTGTCTTTCCCCCGGCGCGAATGTTGGTCACCGTTCTTGCCACCGTGCCCGTGGCGCAATAACCCCCAAAAAGAGGCGAGGTCATGTTCGCAATGCCCTGGGCCATGAGTTCCTGATTGGGGTCATGCTTGCCCTTGGTCATGGAATCGGCCACTCGCGCGCAGAGCAGAGACTCCACCGCACCCAGAAAGGCAATGGTGAAAATGGGCGCGAAAAGATAGCGTACTGTCTCCCAGTTAAAGGCAGGAAGCTCGAAACTTGGCAGACCCTGCGGAATGTCGCCAAAGGCCGATCCAATCGTTGCCACCTTCAGATCAAAAGCGGACACCAGAAGAGTGCCCACCACCAGCGCAACCAAGGTTCCCGGAAGCCTTGCAATCAAACGGCCCGTCATGGTTTTGTGGGCTGCATAGCTCTTGGGCCAGAGCAGCACAATCGCCAGCGACATGAACGACAAAAGAATAGTGGTGGGATTGGCCGTGGGCAGCGCAGAAAAGATGGCCGACATCTTCTGAAAGAACTCGGCGGGCATAGACTCGATCTCCAAACCCAGAAACTCTTTCACCTGTGAGAGCGCAATCAGCACGGCAATGCCGTTGGTAAAACCAATCACGATGGAAATGGGAATAAGCCGCACCAGCCCACCCCAGCGCATCACACCCATCAGGAACATGAGCACACCAGCACAGATGGTGGCAATCATCAGGTTCGCCACACCATAGCGCTCAACGATGGTGAACACGACCACTATGAATGCACCGGCGGGTCCGGCCACCTGAACCGAGGATCCACCAAAGGCCGAGATCAGAAAACCGGCGATGATGGCCGTGAAAAGCCCGGCCTGAGGGGGAAGCCCCGAGGCAATGGCAAAAGCCATAGCCAGTGGCAGTGCAACAATTCCAACGGTGACGCCCGCAGAGAAGTCCAGGGCAAAGGTTCGGCGATCGTAGGCCGCAAGGTCGTCCAGGAGCCTTGGGCGGAATCGAAAACTGATATTTCTCAACCTGATCACGATCGACGAAGTGTAGCATTGCGATCTATACGTATAAAACCATTCAAGAGGACTTCATGAACCGACGTCATTTCCTTGCGCAATCCATGAGGAAAGGTCTTGGCATCACCGCCGGTGTCACGGGGCTTGGCGCAGGCCTTGCCCTGGTGCCCGAAGTGCGGCTCTTTGCGCAATCCGTCGACGACTTTCTTCGCGGCCCTGCGGTGAAAGATCATCTGCCGCGTCAGCTCTCAAAACGCGTCTGGCTGATTTATTCCCCCGACAGCTTTCCCACTCCCGAAAACAAAGGAATGATGTGCAACATCACCTTTGTGGTGACCCAAAAAGGCGTGGTCATTCTGGATTCCGGTGGATCGGTGCAGATTGGTGAAATGGCCCTTCGCATGATCAAGACCGTGACGGACAAACCTGTGGTGGCTGTGTTTAATTCGCATTATCACGGCGACCACTGGCTTGCGAACCACGCCTATGCCGAAGCCTTTCCGGGTGTGCCCATCTATTCCCTGCAGGAAAACATCGACCGCATCAAAGGTGTTGAAGGAAGTTTATGGAAGGGCCTTTTAGAGCGCTGGACCAACCAGGCGACGGCAGGCACCAAAATTATTCCGCCAAACACCGCGGTGACCCACGGACAGATTCTTGACTTTGGCGACACCCGCTTAAAGATGCATTTCTATGGCACGGCCCACACCCCTTGCGACCTCACGGTTGAAGTGGTGGAAGATCGTGTCACCCACATTGGTGACATCGCCATGGAAAATCGAATCGCCAACATCGATGACGGCTCTTACCCGGGCACCTTCAAATATTACAAAGCACTCACGGCGGCCACCGGCGATCAGCTCTGGATTCCGGGCCACGGCAACCCAGGGCGCGAGCTTTTGAAAGATTACGGTGAACTCATGGCGGGCATTTGGGAACCTTGCTTAAAAGCCGTGCAAGACAGCAAAGACATGTCGGCCGCAAAAGCGATGGTGCTGCAAGACCCTCGTGTAGCATCCCGGGCAGCACGCACCCAGGGCTTCGAAGCAAACATTGGAAAGTATGTCAGCCTGGCTTACCTCGAGGCTGAAAAAGAAGCGTTCTAAAAAGCTAAAACGGAACCGTACAGCCCGCCATCTGGGCCAAAGGTGTAGGCATCGCCAGTGCGATCACCGCACCTTTTTCTTTAAGCGCCAATCGATCTTCCGGCGTGGCGTAGATCCACCACCAAGGGCCGGCTGGCCAGTTCAGGCGGTCCAGCACACGGCTGCTGGATTCAATCACCTGGTGATCCGTCACCTGCGGAGCCCAGACCAGCGTTGGCAGCGGGTCCTGACGTGTGGACTGCACCGCAATCCAAATGGCCAACGAAACCACGACCAGCATCAGCATGAAGGCCAGCGATAGCCAATGGTCACGCGCCTGTCGCATACCGGGGAGCCCAGAGCCTTTCTCGAATGGGTAAATGCACCAGTGCTGCAAGAAACGCCAAGACCACAGCGCCCCACCAGATGGGCAGATAGCTTCCAGTCATCGCGAAGATTTTCCCGCCCAGCCAGACCCCAAGAAATGCGCCTACCTGATGCGACAAAAACACAAACCCAAAAAGCATGGAAAGGTAACGGTTACCAAACATCACGCCCACAAGCTGTGCCGTGGGTGGCACGGTGGAAAGCCAGAGCACACCCATGGCAGCACCAAAAAGCAAAACCGACGCTGTGGACAAAGGCATCACCAGAAACACAATCATCACCAGGCCGCGGGCTGCGTAGATCACTGAAAGCAAGACCTTGCGTGACCAGCGCGCACTCAAGGGGCCCGCAAGATAACTGCCCACAATATTAAAAAGCCCAATCATGGCAAGGCCCCAGCTGGCCACACCCGCAGAAATTCCCATATCACTGAGATAAGGCGGGAAATGCACGGTAATAAATGAAAGCTGAAATCCGCAGACAAAAAATCCTGCAATCAAGAGCCAAAAACTCTGATGGCCAAAGGCCTGACGAAGTGATTCAGCAAGTGAGCCTGCTGTGGAGGTGGTGGGCGGTGTGCCGGATTGCCCCCTCGACTTCGTTCGCAAAGCCAGCGCAAGCGCAGGCGTGGTGGCCATGGCCACAGCAAGAATCAGAATGGCGGACGACCATCCATAAGCCTCAATAAAAGCCTGGCCCAAGGGCACAACCAGAAACTGCCCAAGACTGGCCATGGATGTTGCAAGCCCCATGGCCCACGGCCGTCGGTCTTCCGGCATCAGCTGCGCAAAGGCCGCAATCACGGTGTTGTGCCCTGCACCACTCATGCCAAGGCCAATCAGAATTCCTGCCGTGAGCGAAAAACTGGTAGGGTCACTGGACACCGTCATCAGCGCAAGGCCAAGGGCAAACAGCACACCACCGCCCGCAAGCACCCGCCAAGGGCCGAATCGATCCGCAAGTGCGCCGGCAATCGGCTGGCCAATTCCCCAGAACAAGTTCTGCAGCGCAAGCGCCATGGCAAAAGCTTCCCGGCCAAACTGAAAGCCACTGGGCCCGGAGATTGGATCCACAAAAAGCCCAAAGGACGAACGTGTACCAAACGAGATCAGCCCGATCAGGCAGCCCGCAACAATCATTCCCCACAGGGCAAGGGTCATGGGGCTGGGTGAGATTCTTGGCTTCGGTTCTGGGGACATGGCGGCACAGGTTGGATAGACTTCACATTATGAATCGTTCCACATCACTTCTTCTGAATGCGGCCCATGCACTGGATCACCTGGTGCTGCTGATCTTTGCCTCCGCCGTCACCGCCATCGCCCTTGAATTCGGCATCAGCCGCTGGGAAGACCTCATGCCCTACACGGCCGGTGCCTTTGTCATGTTTGGTGTGGGCTCGATTCCTTCGGGCAGGCTTGGCGATCTCTGGGGGCGTCGAAAAATGATGCTCGTGTTTTTTGGGGGCATTAGTGTCTCTTGCCTTGCTGTGGCCTTGTCTCAGAACCCAATTCAGCTGGCCATCGCGCTCACCGTGATGGGTGCATTTGCCTCCATCTATCACCCGGTGGGCGTACCCATGCTGCTACGCCATTCCCCCAAGCCCGGAGTCACCATTGGATGGAACAATCTTGCGGGAAACATGGGGCTTGCTATCGCAGCGCTTCTGACGGGATTCATGGTGAAGTATTTCGGCTGGCGTGCGGCTTTTATTCTGCCCGCCCTGGCCTCGGCGGCCATGGGGATCTGGTTTGCCAAGGTGGCCCCAGCGGAACTTGAAGCACCCGGCAAAAAGAAAACAGCGCCCCATCCCATTCCCCGCTCAATTGCAATTCGCGCACTTTTGGTCATGACGGTGGCGGCCACGTCTGGATCACTGCTTTTTAACTTCACCACCAACGGCAACAACGAACTGCTGCGTGAACGTTTTATTGGCATCATCAGTGACCCGGCGCTGCTTGGAGTTCTTCTGGCCACCATCTATGCCATTGCCGCATTCAGCCAAGTGGTGGTGGGCTATCTGCTGGATAAGCTTCCGATGAAGCCGCTCTTTCTGACCATTGCCTGCATTCAGGTGGTGATGATGCTACTGGCTACGCACGCCACGGGCTGGGCACTTTTCTTTTTCGCGCTGGGTTACATGGCGGCCATCTTTGCCGCCATTCCCTTTGTTGATGCCGTGGTGGTGCGATATGTCGATGATCGAATGCGCAGCCGGGTGGCCGGCATTCGCATCGCGGTGGCCTTCGGTTTTAGTGCCCTGGCCGTTTACCTGCTGGGCCCCATTGTGAAGACCGCAGGCTTTGACAGCCTGATCTTTGCCATGGCCATCATCGCCTGCTTCACCGTCTTCACCCTGAGCTGGCTGCCTTCAGAAAGGAAAGTTCAGGCCGCCTTGGCTGCAACCGGCGCAGCCGCTTCAAGCGAGTCATTTAATCCAAGCTCGGCAGCACGCATGGAGGAATCACCCTCACAGGCGGTTTCAGCAAGACCCGCTGCACCCGACAGAACATGATGAGTGTAGAAAAGGCTAACGGCAATCTTCTGGGCATAGAACGGGTCACCTGAGCCTTCGGCCAGATGTTTGGCGGCAATCAGTGAAGAACGCCCAAGCATCCAGGCGCCACACACCACACCAAAACACTTCAGCAAGGGGTAAGAACTCATGAAGGCAGCGGCTGGATTCGCTGCGTAATGGGAGAGTGTCCAGGTGACGGCGCGCTCAAGCGCAGCGATCGAAGACTCAAGCTTTGAGCCCATAGACTTAAGATCGGCGTGGCTGTGAGCCGACAGCGCTTTCGCCACCGAACGCATTTCGGTAATGAGTTTGGAGGCCTCGGCGCCCTTGTCACGCAGAAGCTTTCTTCCCAAAAGATCATTAGCCTGAATGGCGGTGGTGCCTTCGTAAATGGTGGTGATTCGGGCGTCACGGAAATGCTGGGCAGCACCCGTTTCTTCGACATAGCCCATGCCGCCATGCACCTGCACCCCAAGCGAGGTGATCTCAATGGCCTGCTCGGTCGACCAGGCTTTAACAATAGGAATCAGAAAATCGACACGCGACTGCGCCGCTTCTCGAACCGATGAATCCGGGTGCTTGCGCGCGCGATCGGCTTCGGCAGAGGCCAGATACGCCACGGCGCGCATGGCATGAATCTGAGACCGCATGGTCATGAGCATTCGCGAGACATCGGGGTGATAGGCAATGGGAAGGTTTCCTTGTTTGCCCACAATGCGCCCCTGAACGCGCTGCAGTGCGTAATTCATGGCGTGCTGGTAGGCGCGTTCTGAAATACCCACGCCCTCAAGCCCCACAGCATGGCGGGCATTGTTCATCATGGTGAACATGTATTCCAGGCCACGGTTGGCCTCGCCCACCAGATAGCCGATGGCCCCCGCCCCTTCGCCGTAGGACATCACGGCCGTGGGGCTGGCATGAATGCCAAGCTTGTGTTCAATCGAGATGCACTTGACATCATTGCGCTCGCCCAATGATCCATCCGCACGAACCAGAAACTTCGGAACGATGAACAGTGAAATGCCCTTCACGCCGGCGGGTGCGTCGGGAAGGCGAGCCAGCACCAGGTGAATAATGTTCTCGGTGAAGTCGTGCTCACCATAGGTGATGTAGATCTTGGTGCCCTTGATGCGGTAGTGATCGCCTTCGGGTGTGGCTTTGGTGGCCACCACGGACAGGTCTGATCCGGCATTGGGTTCGGTCAGGTTCATGGTGCCCGCCCACTGGCCGGACATCAGCTTTTCAAGATAGGTAGCCTTCTGTGCGTCGGAGCCGTGATGCTCAATGGCATCAATGGCACCGGCCGTCAGCATGGGGCAAAGGGTGAACGCCATGTTCGACGAATGCCACATCTCGTTCACGGCGGTGGCCACCACGGAGGGAAGCCCCTGTCCGCCATGCTCAGGCGCACCACCCAGGCCAATCCAGCCGGCCTCGGCATATTGCAGATAGGCATCGCGAAAACCTTTGGGCGTGGTGACCTTGCCGTCTTTCAGCACGGACCCCTCACGATCACCCGTCCAGTTCAAGGGTGACAAAACACCCGTCGCAAATTTCGAAGCCTCTTCCAAAATGGCGGCCACAAGATCTTCGGTGGCTTCTTCAAAAGAAGGAAGGGTGTTGATGGCACTCAGGGGAATCAGCTCATTCAAAACAAACTGCATGTCCCGAATTGGGGCTTGGTAATCAGCCATGGTGGTCTCTTATCCGTTCAATGTTGAGAAATCTGTTGAATCAGGTCGTCGGTTTTCACGACATCGCCCGTTTTCAGGCGCATGTCCCGCAGGTTGTAATCATGGGCTTGTGGGTCGCGATCGCCGCAGGCGTCTTCCACCACCGTCACCCTGAAATTCGACTGTAGGGCATCCACGGCGGATGCTCGCACACAACCGCTTGTGGAAAACCCGCAGAGCACTGTGGAATCGACCCCTTCCGCCTGAAGGCGTGCCCGCAAAGGCGAATCAAAAAATGCGCTGGGAACGATCTTTCTGAAAATGAAATCTGTCGGGGACGGCTTAAGCTTGGGGTCAAGCGGCGCAAGCGGGCCGTCCACCGTTAGCTGATTCAAGATGGGTAGCTTTTCCCGAAAGACCGAAGCCTCGTCAGGGCTGACATAGGCGTTGGTGGTGAACACCACCAGCCAGCCACGCTGATGAAACAGATCCACCAGCCGAACAATGTTCGCCACGGCCGCAGCGCCATCCATTCCCAGAGGGGAATCCGGCGAGGTGAATCCAACGGTGGCGTCGATCACCAATAAGGCGGGCTTTTTTCCAAGCCCCACCGACTGAAACTGAAGTGTGCTCATGCTCTCTTTCGAATTATTCCAACCGCCGATATTGACGGCTCATTCAACCATTTCATCCGCTGCCTGGCCAGACCAGCTTGCCCCGCTTAAGCGCCAAAAAATTCACGCAGGATTTCAGCCATCTTGGACGGATCCTGATCCAAGACGTAAGCGCCAGCCTTGAGTTCGACAGCCTTCGCATCAGGACGCGCCTTCTTGGCGGCCTCAAAGTAAGGATAAAGCACATCACCGTCACCACAGACCATCAAAATGGGCGCCTTCACACGGGCAAAACAGGCCGGAAAATCTTGTCCGAAGACAGCCTCGTAAGCCTCATGCCAACGGTCTCCGGCGATCAAAGTGTCGATAGCTTCACGCGTGGCCAAGGCAGGTGATGGCGGATATTGAATCGGCTGACTGTCAAGGTTCGTCACCCGTTGCCATGTCCACTGCAGATGCTCGCCAGAGGCTGCATAAAGCATTGGGTGAATGGCTGTTTTCTGCCAGAGGTCGCGATCGGCCTGGGTGAGTTGAACTGGCCCAATCATTCCTAATTTCTCAACATGCCCCGGAAAGTCAGCAGCGAGTTGGCAGGCAATGGCTGCGCCCGTGTGATGACCAAACAAATGGCATCGCGAAATGCCAAGTGCCTTCATGGCTTCAACAACAGCATTCACGTAATAGGCCACATCGGGTTTTCTTGGTGGCCGAAAAGAGGACCCAAAACCCGGGGTGTCCAAGGCGTACATGGTGAAAGCCCCGTCAAGCTTTTCCATGACCGCCTGATACATGGCGGACGAACTGGCTGTCTGGTGCAGGAACACCAAAGGTGTTCCGCCCTTGGGCGAGACCGAATAACGGTAGTGCATTTGGCCATCGGCCAGGTCAACATAAGCTTTTCGTATGGCCATGTTATTTCTCCGCAGACAGGTCAAGACCGAGTGATCCAGGGTTCATCATTCCCTTCGGGTCGACCACCCGCTTCACATTCTTCAGCAGACTCTGCATCCCCGAATCGCCCATGGATCGCTGATAGGGGTAGTACTTTCCAAGCTGCAGGTGGCAGGCGCCCAGCTTGAAGAAAAGCTCCCTCAGCCCCTCGCGAAGCTCAAGGGCGACCTTTCGTGTTTCAGGGTCAGGTTTGATGCTTCCCCACTTTTCTTGATACTCCGGCTCAATCAGGTCAAGTCGGAACTTTCCAAGCTCGTCGAACCAGTAAAGACTGGGCTCAATCACAAATTCCGACCCAGAGAAACAGGTGAGGTATGAGGACTTGATGTTGTGCTTTTGCATCAAGGCCTTGTTGTCCTCAAAAAAACGTTCGGTCGTGAGTGCTGCATCCACCGCCCGTGAGAGGGGGAAGAACCCATGGACCGGAATCCAGACCTCGCCTTCGCTGCCCAGAAGAATCGTTCGCACCCCACCAAACGGCTGGGCTCGAAAGGCTAAAGGAATCGCGTTACCAATCGGTGCACCCTTGCGCACACAGATCTCCTCCGCAATCATCAACATGCTCTCTGCAGCGACCTGAGTCGGTGCATCAAGCGCAATGTGAAGCGAATAGTTCACCTTGCTGAGAACCTTCTTGCCTTGCGCAGCCATCTTGATGGCGTTCTTCACCCCGGCAAGCAATGAGCCGCCCGACTTGGCCACTTCACTCAAAACCGAAAGGCTTTCAGTCAGGGTGAAGCCCTTGTCTTCAAAGCCAGCGTTGTAATAAGGATCAAAGCCATAGCACTCGGTGGCAATGCCTTCACGAGCAATTTGAGTCTGGGCCTCGAGCATGTCTTCCAGTTTTTCAAATCCATACGAGGCACACAAGGAATGCTCGGGGTATTTAATCAGCCGTAATGTGGCCTCAACCTTAATGCCCATGGCCCCGGTGTCCGAGGTGAAGATGCCGGTCAGGTCAGGGCCAAAGTGTCGGTAAAAACCGTTGCTGTGCACATGAGCCGCAGATCCGGTCTGAACCATTTGGCCATCCGCAAGAATCACCCGAAGCCCCAGACAGCTCTCGGCCGCAGTGTGATGAATGCCAGAACCAAGAAACAAACTGTTCTGGGACAGCGCCCCACCCACGGTGGCATACATCCCAGACAGAGGCCCATAGTAAGGGGTGCGTAATCCCTTCGCCTTCAGAGCCTCATAGAGATCGCTCCAGGTGCAGCCACACTGCACTCGAACAAACATGTCTTGCTCGTTGATTTCAATGATCTTGTTGAGCTTGCGCATGTCGATGAGAACGCTTTTGGCGCGCGTGGGCACATAGCCCCGGGTGTAGGACATACCCCCACCCCGCGGCACCAGCGCAACATCGTGATCGTGACAGTACTTCACGGCCTTGGCGAAGGTTTCAATGTCTTGCGGCACCAAGACCGCAAGCGCGACCTCGCCCGGCTGAAAACTTAGATCGGTTGAATAGTATTTCCTTGATTCATCATCGGTCAGGACAGATGGGCTTCCGACAATCGATTCAAGCCCCTTGATCAGATCGCTGCTCATGGTTGTCTCCTAAATTCATCTTGTTATTGAGTAAAGCAGTTTCAAAGGCACTGATCGGCTTACGAAAAAGCCGACCGATCAACACTTCAGCTTCGGCATCACCTTTTCACCAAACATTTTGATGGCAGGCACAAAGTCCGGCATGCTGAACAAAATGCCATCACAGCCCGTTTCGGCGGCAATCTCGTCAATCTTGGCGGCCACAGTCGCAGGTGATCCATGAATCACCGGCATGCCCATAAAGGCCAGGTTGCCGTCTTCAAAGCTGCGTGAAAGCCCGGTCTTCATCCTGTCAGAGGTTCCACCCTGGTTGGTGTCCATGGCGGCACTGGCCAGAATGTTGGCGCAGGCGCCTTTGTCCGCCTTGGCAACAATGTCTTCGCAGATGCGAAGCGCCTCGTGATCGGTGTCGGCCAGCACCAGCTGAAAAAGCGCGTAAATTCCAACGGGGCGATTGTTTTCTTTGGCCTTATCGCGCATGGTCTGGCAGGTCTTCGCAAGCAGTGCCTTCTCGGCCATGATGAAGCTGTGGTCGCCGTGCTTGGCGGTGAAGGCAATGCCAGCAGGTGACTGGCCGGCGCAGACAATGGGCACGCGCCGCTTGGGCTTAGGCCAAACCACGCAATCGGTCAGATTGAAGTATTCACCCTGATAGGTGACAGACTCTTCTTCCCAGAGCTTTTTCACAAGCTTCAGGTATTCAGCAGCGTATTCATAACGTTTTTGGTAATACTCATCCCCAGGCCACATGCCCATCTGGGTGTATTCCGGCTTATTCCAGCCAGTGACAATGTTTAAGCCGCATCGACCCTCACTGATGTCATCAATGGTTGAAACAAGTCTTGCCGTAATGGGTGGCTTGGAAGCAAGCACGGTCACGCTGGGAAAGAGCTGAACTTTCTTGGTCACCGCGGCGAGTCCCGCCATCAGGGTGAACGACTCCAGGCAGGAATCCCAGTAACCGGTTTCACCGCCAAAGCCTTTGTACTTCATCATGGAGAGCACGAAATCCAGGCCCTGCTTTTCGGCCTCAAGGGTGATGGCCTTGTTGTGCTCGAAGGTTGGTAGATAGACGGGGCTTCCCGCCGAAGGAATATAACCGTTGCTGCCGTTGGGTAAGAAAATTCCAAAACGCATGGCACACCTCCCTGGTGAGTGTCTTACAAAACTGATCTACATACCGAAACGAAAATCCTTGGGCGTGGGTGGAAGAAGCGCACGCGTGGCTTTCATGCCTTGGGCATACGACGCCAGCACATGCAGGGTGAAATCAATCCGGTCACGAATCAGCTTTTCGGCGGGCTCCACCGGCTGAGGGCTATTGAAGTACTTGGCGGTGTCGCGCACGACAAGATGATCCGGAATAAAACAGATGCGGCAATTCTTGAAGGAATGGGCGCGCAGATCAGACACCGGGTAGACAGCGCCACCACCTGCCGACACGCCACACAAGAGGGCGGGTTTGTGGGCCAGGGCCTCGGGCGAAGCATGAATGAACCAATTTTTCACCGCCGGAGTGGCCATGCCATTCCAGTCGGGAGAGAGAATCACGAAGGCATCAGCCTTCGCAAGAAATTCGGAATTTAGCGTCTTGGCTTGCTGACCGGCTGTTTCGGATGTCCAAAAGGGAAGCGGGTCTTCGCCAAGGTCGTGCAGAAAGGTTTCGCTGGGGTTTGCAAGATTCAGATCAAACAAGCGCTGCTGCATGTAGCGGGCAAGTTTCGCCGTTTGGCTGTTTCGGTTCTGGCTTCCAGCAATGAGGGCGACATTCATGAGGTATTGCGGAGGGTGACGAGGCCCACGGTTGACGTGGGCCTCTTGTTAACTTCTTTACTGAGCAGCCTGCTCGAGACGGTTCAAGTTAATGTCAGTCGCCTTCAAGTTCGTGTTCATCCGTGTGTCGGGGTGAACCACGAAAATGGTGGCGTGCATACGCTTGAAGTCAATCACATGGCCTTGGCTGGAGATGATGGTTTGGCTTCCATCAGCACCAGGCGTGGGACGGCTGGTGAAGTTCATCCACTTCCAGAATTCATTACGCTTGTCATAAGCCTCGCCGTAATAAATACGTGGGGTGGTGGTCTCCATGTAGAGCACCTTACGGCTGTATGGATGCTCATCGGGGGCAATTGCCTCGATCACATGGACTTCACGTGGCTGATACTTCTCGATTGGGTTCCAGAACGGTGCGTTCTGAAGATCAATCGTGGGGTAACGCTTCTTCAGGTCTTTCTCGGTTTCAATCCATGAGTAAGAGCCATCCGCCGTTGCCAAGATGGTGCGCTTGCCAAGGTAGTTGTACTTCTTGTACCAGCTTGGGCGTGCGTTCCAGATCTCGATGTCGTCGTTCAACTGGTCGGTACCGCCAATGGGGTCCATCCAGGCGCCGCCCGAAAGACGACGTGTACGACGTGCGCTCTTCACATAAACCCAGACGTCCTCAACCTGAGGGCCGTCATGACGAATGGTGAACGTTCCAATGCCCTTAATGTCGTTGGGGAAGCTTGCGAACAACAAGGTGCGCGAGAAGATCTTGTCGTCATCCACAGGAGGTCCGCCATCCAGACGGCCCTTGTGGAAGTAACGATAAAGCGACCAGCGCTGAGTACGCTCAAGGCCAGTCTTGCCGTCAATCAGCAAGAACTCGAACTTGGGAAAGTCCATCACATGGCCAACGGGCGAGCCGTAATAAAAGTTCCAGACCAGCTTGGCGGCCTTATGGGGGTCATTGTCGGCAATGTCCGGAAATGGGGTTCCAGCTTTGTAGTTGCTGACCTCATTTTTCGCGGCGTCGTACTTCACATCGCCCGCGTATTTCTTGGTGGCTTCAATACGCTTGGGGTCAACGGGAAGCGGCTTCGAGTTCTGCAGCGTGAGGCGAAGGTTGTGGTTACGAATCTGCCACTCCATCCGCTCGGGAATCATGCTGCCGATGGTCTTACCTTCGAAGGTGTCGTTTTTGACACGATCAAGGTTCGACTTGTCGATCACCGTTCCGGCCGGTAGTTCAGCGGCATGAAGCACTGGGGAAAGGCTCAAGGCCGCCCCAATCGCTACTGCCATGGTGAGATGCTTAAACTTCATGGTGTTTCTCCTTTAGAAGCCAACAAAATTAGAACTGACGTGTCAGACGAAGCACGAACTGGTCGTTGTTCTGGAAATATCCCAGCAACGAGGCGCCTCGGTCTTGCGCGTTACCCTGGCCCAGATCGAAGCCCTGCGGACGGCTCTTCGCACCAAAGAAGATGTCGGCCTCGGCCTTCAGACGCCAGTTGTCACCAAACACAAACTCAACGCTCGGAATGAAGAAGCTTCCGCCATACGTGATGTCATGGCCCATAGCAATGGTTGGGTTGATCCGGTCATTCTTATAGTTCATGGCCAGAATGAAGGTGATGATGGAGTTGTTTTCCTTCAGCTTGCTATTCATACCAATCAGCGACAGCAGGCCTTCGTCCTTATCAAAGTTCAGGATGTGGGTGTTAAACACCTGAACGCTGGCAAATGATGGGCGTGAGGTGCCGATCAGCTTTTGCAGATTCACAGTCTTGTCCATACGGAACATGCTGGACCAGGTGTTTTTCTGCTTGTAGCCGTCGAGACCCAGGATCGCGAAACCATTAGAAGTTTGATTGAACGGTCCCGCGACGGTGTAGTTGTAAGCAACACCTTTGGTGTAAACCTGCTCGGTGCTAAACACTGCATCAAACGTTTCCGAATACCCGTTCAGAGTGAAGCCGGCAATCGTAAGCTTCGGGTAGATCACGTCACCTAGGCTTCCTTTCGTATCTTCCGCTCCATCTGCATTCACGGTTCCGAGATAGTTCTGTGCGGGGTTGAACCGAGCAGGAACAACCACGGGGTTGCCGCCAAAACCATTGAAGAGGGCGATTCCGTAGTTGATGTTGCCAGCAAGTCCATTCCAGCGAATTCCACCGGTCCAATCGTCAATGTCACCTTTCTTATGGTGGTAGTTCACCCCAAGATAAGGTCGGACGGGAATTGGCAGGGTGCCAGGGAAACCTCCCGCGAG
>JBBAQV010000008.1:0-22139 GCA_040400125.1 Burkholderiaceae bacterium | reverse complement strand
TGGCCAAGACGATTGACAGCTGGTTCACCCAGAGTGTGAATGTGGCCCTTGATGCCGGTGTCAGTCTTGGCCGCACCTCGCTCGACACGCTGCGTGCGGACGCCATGAATCGCGCAAGGCGGCTTGCCATCTCCATTGAAGAGGTGCCAGCAGCGCAGATGATTGGCCACATCGAAAAAGTGATTGACGGCCGCGAAGGTGTGGACGTCTTGATCCTTTCGAACTCGGGCGCGGTGCTGGCAAGCCGAAGCGCCCAGCTGACGAGCCTGGTTCCCGAGCTTCCCCCCAAGGAGGCCCTGGATCGCGCTCGCGCGGCCCGACAGTTTGTTTCTGTGGAGCCTCGAGCCGGCGCCTACGATCGTTCGCTTCAGGTGCGAGCAATTGCCATGACGACACCGTTGACAGCGCTTGTCGAGGAGTCCCGATTCGTTCAGTGGGTTGAGCAGATTCCTCAGTCGTTGACCCTCAACCTTGAGGCTCTGAATGACGGCGTGCGGGATTATGATCAGCTGGCCTTGGGCAAAGAGGGGCTGCGCAAGATGTATGGCGTGACCCTTGCCTTAACCTTGCTGCTGGCCTTTCTGGGCGCCCTCTTAAGTGCGCTTCTCTTAAGTGGCTGGCTTGCGGGGCCCCTTCGTCAGCTTGAGCGAGCCACCAAAGCGGTGGCCTCGGGGGACTATCGCCCATTGCGCTTTGACCCTGCGTCGACCGACGAGCTCAATGTCTTGGTGGGCTCTTTTAATCAGATGACGAGCCAGCTCAATGAGGCCCGTGATCTTGCCCAAAAGAGCCGTGTCCGGCTGGAAGAGTCGAATATGTTTTTGCAGCAGGTGTTGGCCCACCTTTCTGCTGGCGTTTTGATTTTTGATGAAGGCTGGAATCTGCGGGAATTCAACGGCAGTGCAGAGCGAATTCTTGGCATTCGACTTTTAGAGATTAAAAATCAGCCCTTTGGCCAGATGACCGTCTTAGGGGGCTGCGCCGAGCAGCTTCGAGAGGGCCTGCTTGCTGCGGTGGACAGCCAGTTTCAGTACGAGGCGACCCTGCCCGATGGCGGGAGCATGACCCTTTTGGTGAGCGGCTCGCGCCTGCCCGGAAAACAGCCGCAGTATGTTGTGGTGTTTGACGACATTGGCGAGCTGCTCTCGGCCCAACGGTCTCGTGATTTTGCCGAGATTGCGCGACGGCTTGCCCACGAGATTAAAAACCCCCTCACGCCCATTCAGCTCTCTGCCGAACGACTTGAGCGCCGTCTTGCCGACCGGCTGGGACCCGACGACGCCGAGCTTCTCGGCCGATCCACCCGAACCATCGTGGAGCAGGTCACCGCCTTAAAGGCCATGGTGGACGAATTCCGAAATTACGCAAGGCTTCCTGCGCCGAACCCAGAGGCGGTCAACCTTGCTGGGTTGCTCAAAGACATGCAGCTGCTCTATGCAACCGATGCAAGAATTCACTGGCCGGATTTGTCGCGGTCGATGCTGGTGATGGCCGACCGGGCCCAGCTGATTCAGGTGATCCACAACCTCATTCAGAATGCGCAGGACGCGGTGGCGGATGACGCCAATGCCGAGATTGTTGTCCAGCTGGGTGAGCGGGTTGCCTCTCGGGGTGACCGCAGGATTCGGCTTGCCGTGTTGGACAGTGGTCCGGGAATTTCACCTGAGATGAAGGCGCGATTGTTCGAACCCTATTTCACAAGCAAGGCACGGGGTAATGGTCTGGGTCTGGCCATTGTGAAAAAAATTGTCGAGGAAAATCACGGCAAGGTGGTGCTTGCCAATCGGCATGAGGTGATCGCTGACGGATCCACCGGCGCCATTGCATTGGTTGAATTTGCGAAACTTGAGAATGAAGCCGACAATCATCGTGTGAACACTCTGGTATCCGGCCTTAATCCTTCAAGCCCCAATGGCTGACATTCTTATTGTTGATGATGAAATCGGCGTGCGGGAACTCCTGAGCGAAGTTCTCCAGGATGAAGGCTATTCCATTTCATTGGCGGAAAATGCCTCGCAGGCACGCGAACTTCATCAGTCCAAGCGCCACGACCTGATTCTTCTGGACATCTGGATGCCCGACACAGACGGCGTGACCCTGCTCAAGGAATGGGCTGCTCAGCAGCAGCTCAGTGCCCCAGTGATCATGATGTCCGGTCACGCCACCATTGAGACGGCGGTGGAGGCCACCCGCATCGGGGCGACTGATTTCCTGGAAAAACCCATTGCACTGAATAAGCTTTTGCAAACCGTGCAGCTTGCCTTGTCGAGACAGCCTGCTCGACCGGAAAGCTTCGCGAAGCCCGCTCAAAGCCTCGGCCAAGACAACGAGACTGAATACGAATGGCAAGACAGCCCACGCGGCCTGTCCGATCTTGAACCGGTGCTCATGCCAGAGCCCGTTGCACCCCGCTCCGCCCTTGAGGTTGCCAAGGAGGCGCTGATGGCGATCAACCTTGCAGCACCGCTGCGAGAAGCCAGAGATGACTTTGAACGGGCGTATCTGAATTACCACCTCGAACAAGAGCGCGGCAGCATGACTCGTGTGGCCGAAAGCACGGGCCTTGAGCGCACCCATCTTTATCGCAAGCTCAAGCAGCTTGGGATTGATAAGCGCTAGAGCGCTCCAACAAGCGATAGGCAGGTCCCATGAAAATATTGATTCTTGGTGCGGGTCGGGTGGGATCAAGCTTGGCCGAACAGCTGGTGCTTGAAAAAAATGACATCACGGTGGTCGACACCCAGGCCGACAATCTGGCTGAACTTCAAGACCGTTTTGACCTTCGCACCGTTCAGGGAAATGCCACCTCGTTATCGGTGCTCCAAGAGGCGGGTGCGGCAGACTCCGACATTCTCATTGCGGTCACGGCGAGCGACGAAGCGAACCTTGTGGCCTGCATGATGGGTCATCGCCACTTCACCATTCCAAAGCGCATTGCGCGTTTTCGATCCAGCCAATGGGTTCAAAACCCGGACCTTCTTGCGCCCGACGCCTTCGCCGTGGATATGGCCATTAGCCCCGAGCAGACCGTCACGGATTACCTAATTAAGCTCATTGAAATTCCAGAGGCCCTTCAGGTCATTGAATTTGCCCGTGGGCTGGTCAGCCTGCTCGCCGTGAAGGCCGACGCCACCAGCCCGCTGGTGGGCCACCCGGTTCGAGATCTTCGCGCGCATCTGCCGCATATCGAATCAAGAATTGTGGCCATCTTTCGATCCAATCGCGCCATCATTCCTGACGGAGACACCCGGGTTGAGGCCAATGACGAGGTCTTCTTTGTTGCCTCAACCACTCACATTCGTCAGGTCACTCGTGAGCTTCGCCAGGAAGAGCGAAGCGTTAAGCGGATGATGATTGCCGGCGGAGGCAACATTGGCCTGCGTGTGGCCAAAGGTGTTTCCGGGTACATGACCCCGAAAATTATCGAAGGCAACCGAAATCGCTGCACCGTGCTTGCCCAGCAGCTCAATGGTCAGGCTTTGGTGCTTCACGGCGACTCCACCGACGAAGAGCTTTTGGCCCAGGAAAACGTGGGCAATATGGATCTCTTTTTGGCCCTGACCAACGACGACGAGAACAACATCATGTCGGCGCTATTGGCAAAAAAAATGGGTGCTCGTCGAGTCATTGCCTTAATTAATCGCCGGGCCTACGCCGAGTTGATGGAAGGTGGCCGGGTCGATGTCGCCATCACACCCTCTCATGCCACGATTGGTGAGCTTTTGAAATACGTCCGAAGGGGTGATGTGGCGGCGGTGCACAGCCTTCGGCGGGGTGCGGCCGAGGCACTCGAGATCGTGGCCCATGGCGACCCATCCACTTCCAAAGTGGTGGGGCGACGAATTGAGGAAATCGCCCTACCCACGGGCTCAAGCATTGGCGCGCTGGTGCGGGGGATTGACTCCGACAGCCCACAGGTCTTGATGGCCCACCATGACACGGTGATTGAGGGCGACGATCACCTGATTGTCTTTGTGACCGACAAGCGGGTGATCGCCAAGGTGGAAAAACTCTTTCAGGTCACCGCCGGGTTTTTCTAGCAACACCCTGATTTGATGCGGCTTCTCGGGGGTTTTCCCTAGCCACTCTTTCGAAATCCCTGACCCATAATTGCCGGGCACTATCTTTTTCTTAGGAGACAAAATGGAGCATTCCAAACAAGAGCAGTCTGCAGTGGCCGCTACGGCTGAGCAGGTTCCCCAGCAAGGTCGTCGTAAGTTTTTCAGCAAAGCCGCAACTGCTGCCGTCGCAGCTCCTATTGCCGGCTTCCCCATGATTTCAGTGGCTCAGGCCCCCATCGTTTTCAAGATGCAGGGTTCCTGGGGTGCCAACGAGATTTTCTCGGAAATGGCCCAGGAATACGTCAAGCGTGTGAACGACATGGCCGGTGGCCGTCTTCGCATTGAATATCTGCCCGCAGGCGCTGTGGTTAAGCCTTTCGAGCTCATGGATGCTGTCAGCAAAGGCGTTCTTGACGCCGGTCACCACGTGTCGGGCTACTGGTACGGCAAATCCAAAGTGGCTTCGCTCTTCGGAACGGGCCCCGTGAGCGGTGCAACCCCCGAGATCGGCCTTTCATGGATTCACAAAGGCGGCGGTCAGCAGCTCTGGGACGAATTGGTTGCCAAGCTGAACCTCAACGTGGTGGGCTTTTTCTCCTTCCCCATGCCCTCACAGCCCCTGGGATGGTTCAAAAACCCCCCACCCAAGAAGGCCGCTGAACTAAAGGGCTTTAAGTACCGCACCATTGGCTTGGCTGCCGACCTTCTCCAGGAAATGGGAATGGCCGTGGCTCAGCTTCCCGGCGGTGAGATCGTTCCTGCCATGCAGCGTGGCGTGATTGACGCGTTTGAGTTCAACAACCCCACGGCCGACATGCGCTTTGGTGCACAAGACGTAGCGAAGTACTACTCCATGGGCTCGTATCACCAGGCTCAGGAATTCTTTGAAATCATCTTCAACAAGACGAAATTCAATGCGCTTCCTGCCGACCTGAAAGCCATCCTGCGTTACGCCGCAGAAGCCGCATCAACCTCAAGCACCGCCACGGCCCATGACAACTACTCTCGCGACCTGCAAGAGCTGATCGTCAAGCACAAGGTTCGCGTTTCGCGCACCACGGCTGACGTTTACCAAGGCCAGCTTGCTGCCTGGGACAAAGTCACGGCAAAGCTTGAAAAAGAAGTGGACATGTTCAAGAAGGTGAATGACTCCTTCAAGGCCTGGTCCAAGCGAGTCGGCTTCTATCACTTCACCAATGAAGCCGATTACAAGCGCGCCTACGAGCACGTGCAGAAGGTTAAGCTTCCGAAGTAAGTTAGAATTTTGAAGCTGCAAAAAGCTGCCGAGTAGTTTCGGCAGCTTTTTGTTTATTTTGAGGTGGTTTTTTCGGGAATCAAGTGTATGGAAAAGTGGATCAAAGTCACTGACACATTTAGTAAAAGTGTTGGGCATGCTTTTGCCTGGTGCGTCATGCTGCTTATGATGAGCACCTGTTACGAGGTGTTCATGAGATACGTTCTCAATGCGCCAACCGTATGGGCTTTCGACATGAGCTACATGTTCTACGGAGCTCTTTTTATGATGTCAGGCGCTTATGCACTCTCCCGCGGAGCTCATGTGCGTGGGGATTTTTTATACCGAAGCTGGTCCCCGAAAAACCAGGCGAGGATGGACCTCGTTTTGTATTTTCTTTTCTTTTTCCCCGCGATATTTGCCATGGTATTTACCGGGGCACGATACTCATTCGAGTCCACTCGAATTCTTGAGTCAAGCGTCAATAGCCCTGCTGGAGTCCCTGTCTGGCCGTTAAAGCTGATTATCTTCGTCGCGGGCGTTACCCTTTTACTTGCTGGTATCGCTGAAGTCATGCGGTGCATTATCTGTATTCGCACGGGAAAGTGGCTCCCCAGAGAGGGAGACGTTGAAGAACTTGAAAATGTTTTGGTTCAGCAGCACGCACAGAAAGAACAGCAGGAAGGAGCTTCAGCATGAGCGGAGCCGTACTTGCCATCATTATGTTGGCATCGTTTATCTTTTTCATCGCCCTTGGGTTTCCAATTGCATTCACGCTAATGGCGCTCGGCATCACTTTTGGATATCAGGCGTTTTATGTGCCCGGTCAGGAGTTCTGGGACAACCGAATTTTTTATTTGTTTACGCAAAACACGTTTAGCGTCATGAACAATGACGTCCTGATTTCTATCCCGCTATTTCTTTTTATGGGATACATCATTGAGCGTGCCAACATTCTGGACAAGCTCTTCTTAAGTCTTCAAGTAGGTCTGCGTTTTCTTCCTGGCTCAATGGCTGTGGCAGCTTTGGTGACCTGTACCTTGTTTGCCACGGCCACGGGCATAGTTGGTGCTGTGGTCACCCTGATGGGCCTCATTGCATTGCCCTCGATGCTTAAAGCTGGCTATGACCAAAAGCTTGCAACTGGAACGATTGCTGCTGGCGGAACATTAGGGATCCTTATTCCTCCGTCAATTCTGTTGATTGTCTACGCGGCTACGGCAAGTGTCTCGGTAGTTCGTCTCTATGCCGCGGCACTCATTCCTGGCATTCTTCTTGCAACGCTCTACATGGCCTATGTGGTTGGTCGGTCGATGATCAACCCTTCGTTGTGCCCCAAACCAAAGGATGTTGATCATTACTCGGTGCTTGACAGCATTCTTATGGTGTTAAAGGCATTTGTTCCTTTGGCCGCCTTGATTCTCGCTGTTTTGGGATCAATCCTCTTCGGCCTCGCGACTCCAAGTGAAGCGGCCGCGATGGGCGCTCTCGGCGGTTTGATTCTCGCCGCCGTTTATCGGTCGTTGACCTGGCAGGGCCTGCGTGAGTCTGTGTACCTCACTGCGCGGACGTCAGCTATGGTTTGTTTTCTTTTTGTGGGCTCGGCAACCTTCGCCTCAATCTTCTCTTATCAGGGGGGTGAAGCATTGGTGAAGGATTTCCTGATCGGCCTTGACCTTACGCCGCTCGAGTTTTTAATTCTTGCCCAGATTATTATTTTTATTTTGGGATGGCCGCTTGAATGGACAGAGATCATCATTATCTTTGTGCCAATTTTTCTGCCACTACTACCCATCTATGGAATTGATCCGATCCTCTTCGGTATCTTGATTGCCATCAACTTACAAACGGCTTTTCTAACGCCGCCAATGGCAATGTCGGCGGTATATCTAAAAGGGGTCGCGCCCAAAAATGTTCAATTAGGAACAATTTTTAAAGGATGCATGCCCTTTGTTTACATGGTCATCATGACGCTCGTCCTGACGTACACATTCCCTCAGATGGCGACTTACCTTCCTGAAGTTTTGTTTGATAACCAGAAAGAAGTTGAGTTTGATGCCTCGGACGACTCCGTCGTGAACCCTGACATTTTTAAAGACATGAAGTAATTGAAATGTCCGAGCAATTAATTACGGAAATGACCGGCATCGAGGTTCGAGATTACCTTGATGCTGGTAAAGCACCGGCTAAGGAGTTCTATGACCGGTTGCTGAGTTTCGTTGAAGAAGGCGACAAGGCCATCCATGCTTTCGTTAATTTTGATCGTAAAGTGGTGGATCTGCGTGTTGAAAGTCTTGAAGACGAGCGCGCCCTTGGTAAGCCTTCGGGCGAACTCTATGGCATGCCCATTGGCATCAAAGACATTATTGATACCGCCGATTTCCCAACGGAATTCGGGTCGGTGATTCATCAAGGTCGTTATGCCATTAGTAACGCCACCCTGGTTCGAAGACTGAAAGACGCGGGCGCGGTGATCGTTGGTAAAACTGCCACGACCGAATTCGCCACCATGCACCCAGCAGCAACGTGCAATCCTCATAACCTGGCCCATACCCCAGGGGGCTCATCCAGTGGATCAGCCGCTGCTGTCGCTGCGGGGTTCGTGCCGGTGGCAATTGGCTCGCAGACGAACGGTTCGGTGATTCGGCCTGCATCATTTTGTGGCGTCTACGGTTTTAAACCATCGAGTGGGGTGATTCCTCGTTCAGGTGTTTTAGAGCAGTCACCTTCGCTTGACCAGATGGGACTCTTTGCACGGTCACTGGAAGATATCGCACTTTTGACTGAAGTCATGAGCGGCGACGATGGCTTTGATGAGGCCACTAAGGCACGAGCCCCCGTACGTCTGCTTCAGGTCTGTCGCTCCGAGCCACCGGTTCAGCCAAAATTTTGTTTTTTTAAGACACCCTGGTGGTCTAAAGTTGAGCCTGAAGCGCAAGAGGCTTATCAGGCCCTGTTGGAACACTTTGGGTCAGAACTTGTTACGCCACTCGAAATGCCCGCGGTCGTTGAAAATGCCGTTCAGTGGCAAAAAACAGTTCACATGGCCGAGCTTGCCTTTTCAATGCAAAAGGAATTTTGCAATCACGCCGATCAGCTTAGTGACACTTTGAAAACGCAGATTGAATACGGGATGTCGATATCCTTAATGGACTACCTGGCGGCCAAAGAACGTATGATCCACGTGACGAATGCTTTTGATGAATATTTTGAGCACTTTGACGCCATCTTGACGCCGGCGGCTCTTGGCGGCGCGCCTCAAGGCCTTGGGTCTACAGGGGACCCCATCATGCAGACGGTCTGGACCTTTGCTGGACTACCCTCGCTGAACCTACCTATGCTTAATCTATCCAATGGTCTTCCGCTTGGGGTTCAGGCCATTGGGGCATACCAGAACGACGGCCGTCTATTGCGTTCGGCTCGCTGGCTTATTAACCAATTCTTCTCTCAGGAGAGCAAAGTATGAAACTTGAACGATTCACTAATTTGATAGCTCTTCTTTTGCTGCTGGCTTTTCTTGTCCCATATATTCATAAGCTCTCACAGATTGACATTACGCTGGTTCTTATTGCCGGTGCCGCGCTGGCTGTGATTGACTTTCTTACGCCACAAAAATAACTGTTATTGACGTAGCGGACGAACGAGAATGCTGCTCTTGGCGGTCGTTCGTATTGTGGGGATCGTTGCCGTTCTTTTCTCGTTGGCAATGCTTATCCCGATTGGTTTTGCTTTTTTCGACAATGAAACAGCCAAGCGCGCTTTTTTTGAATCTTTTGCAATAACCTTAGTCATTGGCGTCCTTATTACGACGCTCAGCTGGAAACATAAGCGAGAGCTCTACCCTCGCGATGGATTTCTTCTTGTTGCTCTGGTGTGGATGCTTTTACCCGCCCTTTCAGCGCTTCCATTTCTACGTTTTTTCCCTGATATCACATTCGCACAGGCTTACTTTGAGGCCGTGTCAGGACTGACGACGACTGGAAGTACGGTGCTTGTGGGGCTGGACAACATGCCAAGTTCGATCCTGATTTGGCGTGCGTTATTGCAATGGCTTGGCGGAATGGGCATCCTGATTTTGGCTTTGGCAATTCTGCCCTTACTCGGTGTAGGTGGAATGCAGATTTATCGCGCCGAAACAGGTGGGCCAATCAAAGACAGCAAACTTACGCCTCGAATCGCCGAAACCGCCAAGCTTCTTTATGGTGTTTATCTCTTCTTTTCGATCGCCTGTTTCTTTGCCTACTGGGCTGCCGGCATGAATTGGTTTGATGCTCTAGTGCACATGGGCGCGACCATGTCATTGGGTGGATTGTCTTCTTATGACGCCAGTTTTGGGCATTTCAATAGCCCTGCCATCGAATTGGTGGCGATCATCTTTATGCTGATTGCCGGTGTGAACTTTGCCATGCATGCTGTCGCGCTGAAAAATCTCTCGCTTAGAGTTTATCTTCAGTGCGCCCAAACTCGTTGGTTCTGGTTTACCGCCATTGCTGGAAGTCTGGTGGTGGGGCTGTTCCTTTTTGCGAAAGGGGTCTATCCGACCCTTTCGGAATCCATTCGTCATGCTTTTTTTAATACCGTTTCTGTGGCGACCACAACAGGTTTTGCCACCCAGGATTACGCTCTCTGGCCTCCATTTGCCGGATGGTTCATGATTTTTCTGAGTGCATTTGCAACAAGCTCCGGATCCACAGGAGGCGGAATAAAAATGATTCGTCTTGTTTTGCTAATCAAGCAAGCTCGTCGGGAACTTTTACGCATCATTCACCCGCGCTTAATCGATCCTGTGCAGGTCGGGGAGACTGTCATTAGTAACCAGGTTATCTTTTCGGTACTGGCATTCCTTCTTTTTTATGGCGCCACCGTCATGGTGATGTCGTTCCTGATGCTTCTGAGCGGCATGGACCCCATTTCGGCGGTGAGTGCGGTCTTGGCCAGCGTGAACAATCTTGGCCCTGGTCTTGGCGAGGTGGGGCCGGCTTCCAGTTATGCCAATTTAAGCAGCTTTCAGCTCTGGGTCTGTTCGGCCAGCATGCTCTTGGGCCGGCTCGAACTGCTGACGCTGCTTGTGGTGCTGATTCCGGCCTTCTGGAAAAACTAGTTCGGTTTCAGAGGGTCTCGTGTGAAGGCCAGGGCAATCAGCGTCAGTGCAATCCATGTTGCAGTGGCCGCAAAGCCCCACTGGAAAGCCTGGGCGTCATAGCGGCGAACATTGTCGACCAAAACCCCAGCCCACTGGGCATCCAAGATTGCTCCAAACATTGGCTGCAAGCCAATAGCACCCAGGGTCACGGAAAGGTTGACGCAGGCAGTGATGGTGGCCGTTTTCTGTCCGCCCACCAGGTCCTTGCCAAAGGCAAAGGAGATCACCATAGAACCCGCCGCAATGCCAATCAGCCACATCACAAAATTAGTCAGCCACAGGGAATTCAACGTGAGGCCGCTGGCCAGTAACACAAAGCCCGCGAATACCAGAGCAGTGCCCACGAGCAGTGGCTTTTTGCGCTGACGGCTTCGATCTGACCATGGCCCAAAGATCAGGCTGCCAATGGCAAATCCAACCATCATCAATGACGTAAGCCCAGTGGCCGAGCGTGCCGGAATATCGAAAACGGTGGTGAGGAAGGGAACCCCCCACAGACCGGCCATCATCACCATGCTGCCGGTTACCGCCGTCTGACCAATGCAAAGCAAGGTGAGATCTCGCCATGGAAGTCTTCCTAGGGATTCACGAAGGCTTACGGTACTGCGTGCGTCGTCGGTCGCGGGGGCCGGAGACCAGCTTCGATAGCCGCGTTCACTTGGGTCGTCACGCAAGACAAAGGCCATACCGACCATCAGAATCGCTGCAAATCCAGCGCTGCCCGCCACCACAAGACGCCAGCCGTATTCATCCGACAAGAAACGCAGAGGAAAGCCCGCAAGCACCGCACCCAGCGTTCCAACGGCCAGAGACAGCCCCGAGATAGAGGCAAATTTCTGGGGTGAAAACCAATGTGCGGCAAGCTTTAACATGCCAATCCAGCCCACTGCTGCAGCACCGCCAATAATCCCTCGGCCTACTGCTGCAGCCGTGAAGGTTTCAGCATAGGCAAAAAGTAGTGTGCCAAGAATGGCTGCTGCTGTCGCAGCGATGAAGAGTTTGCGTGGCCCGAATCGATCCGCCAGCACCCCCGAGGGAATCTGCATGATGGCGTAGCAATAAAAATAAGTGGCCGACAGCCAACCCAGAGCCGTGGCTGTGGGTGCAAGTTCCTTCGAGAGTTCGTGGGCCAGTGCAGCGGGCGTGACCCGTTGAAAAAAGCCGAAGAGGTAAAACGCTGCAGCCAGACCCCACATCAAAAGCGATAGGCTCAGAGGGGGCGCTGCGCTGCGCAAGGCGTCCAGTAAGGAGTCGGAGCGAGCGAATTCTTTGGCTTGATGATTCAGGCGGATCATTCAGACGACCGATCAGTAACGGTAAAAACCGCGACCGGTTTTGCGGCCCAGGTATCCGGCATCCACCATTTCTTTTAGAAGCGGGGCTGCTCGATACTTGGAGTCTTCAAAGGATTCATAGAGCACTTCCATGATGGCAAGCAAGACATCCAGACCAATCAGGTCGGCAAGAGCAAGCGGGCCGATGGGATGGTTGCAGCCAAGCTTCATGCCTTCATCGATGGCTTCCGCCGAAGCCACACCTTCAGAAAGTGCAAAGATGGCTTCGTTGATCATGGGGCAGAGCAGCCGGTTCACCACAAAGCCTGCTCGGTTCGTCACGGTGATCGGGGTTTTGCCCAAGGCCTGGGCCAATTCAGTAATGGCTTGAACGGTTGCATCGGAGGTCTGAAGCCCGCGAATGATCTCGACCAGCGACATGAGCGGTACGGGATTAAAAAAGTGCATGCCCAGAAAGCGATCAGGCCGTTGGGTGGCGGCCGCGAGCTTGGTGATGGACAGCGAGGAGGTGTTGGTGGCGATCAGGGTGTCGGCGCGCACCACAGCCTCTACGCCTTGAAGAATCTTGATCTTGATGGCTTCATTTTCAGTGGCGGCTTCAATGACAAGATCTGCGGGCTGAAGATCGGTCACCTGGGTGGTGATCGAGATTTTCGCCAAGGCTGCAGCCTTGGCCTCTGGGGTGATCGCTTCTTTTTTGATGAGTCGATCAAGAGAGCTTGCAATGCTGGTCAAGGCTCGATCAAGAGCTGCCTGGGAAAGGTCTTGCATGATCACGCCAAACCCCCGGCTAGCAAAGACCTGTGCAATGCCGTTGCCCATGGTGCCGGCACCAACGATGCCTACCGTTTGAATATTCATGAGAAGTCCTATTTCTTTTTGAAGCGATAGAGGGCGAGTGTGCTGCGAAGATTGGGCCACCAATGAACCACCTTGGATTCATTGAGGTAGGCCCGATCCAGAATGGCAAAGCCAAGGTCTTCGAGAAGCGTTTCGAAATCTCTTGCCGTGGCAAAGTGAAGATTGGGTGTGTTGTACCAGGCATAGGGAAGTCGTTTATTCACTGGCATCGTGCCTCGGGCCAACGAGACAAGGTGTGACCAGTGGCCAAAGTTTGGAATACTGGCCACACACTCGTGGCCGATCTCTCCGATTTCCCGCAACACCCGTTCGGTTTCATGTGTGGCCTGAAGTGCCTGGGCCAGCACCACGACATCAAAACCCCCGCGACCAAACATGGCCAGGCCGTGATCAATATCGGCCTGAATCACTTCGACTCCTTTTTGAACGCAGCTCAGCACTTTTTCATCGGCGATCTCTACACCGACGCCAGTGCACCGGTGGTGGGTATTCAGCCAATGCAAAAGCTCGCCGTCGCCGCAGCCAAGATCAAGCACCCGAGACCCGGGCGCAATCCACTGGCTGATCATGGCCAGGTCAGGACGCAGGGTGGGCCTTTTCATGCACTGACCTCTCGCGCGATACGATCAAAATAGCTGGCCACAAGGTGGTGGTAGCGTGGGTCGGCCATCAGGAATGCATCATGACCATGCGGAGCGTCAATCTCTGCATAGCTGACGGATTTCTTTTCTGAAAGCAAGGCCTCGACAATTTCTCGAGACCGCTCCGGCGGGAATCGCCAGTCGGTGGTAAATGAGATCAGCAGGTTCTTTGATTCAACATTACGCAGGGCTTTCGCAAGACTGCCTTCGCCGCGCCGAGCGGGATCGAAGTAATCCAGGGCCCGGGTGATTAAAAGATAGGTGTTGGCGTCAAAGTAGGTGGAAAATTTTTCACCCTGGTAGCGAAGATAAGATTCAATTTCGAATTCGACATCAAAGCCAAAGCGATAGTCTTTGCTGCCTCGAAGCTGGCGGCCAAACTTTTCAGCCATGTCGTCGTCGGACAGGTAAGTGATGTGGCCAATCATCCGTGCGATGGAAAGCCCAAGCTTGGGCACTGTGCCCTTTTCGTAATAGTGACCACCGTGGAAATCGGGATCATTGACAATGGCCCGTCGCGCCACCTCGTTAAAGGCGATGTTCTGTGCAGAGAGCCTGGCCGTTGAGGCAACAATCACGGCATGACGAACCCGGTTTGGATAAGCGATTGACCATTGCATGGCCTGCATGCCACCCAGGCTTCCCCCCATGACGGCGGCAAATTGTTTGATGCCAAGCCGATCGGCCAATAGGGCCTGGGCATTGACCCAGTCCTCGACAGTGACGACGGGGAAATTTCCGCCATACGGTTTGCCTGTAGCGGGGTTGATCGAGGCAGGGCCCGTTGAGCCAAAACACGAACCCAGGTTGTTCACACCAATGACAAAGTACCGATTGGTGTCCACCGGCTTGCCAGGGCCAACCATGTTGTCCCACCAGCCAACATTGTCTGGGGCGTCTTCATAACACCCCGCCACGTGATGCGAGGCATTGAGTGCATGGCAGATGAGCACGGCATTGCTACGATCAGCATTCAGGCTGCCATAGGCCTCATACATCAGTGTGTAGGGCGCAAGCGTCTGACCGCTTTGCAGAATAAGCGGCGTGGTGAATTCAGCAGATTGAGGAACAACGAACCCGACCGATCCGGGTGAGCCTGTGTTTTGCATGGTTCTTTCTGACCTAAGCCCTCAAAAGTACCCAGCCCTTTGGGGCATGTCAATTTGTTGACATTGTGTCGCAGTTTTACCCCTGGGGCAGACCGCACTTGCCAAAAGTTGCACCCAGAGTTGTCAATTGGTGACTTCGTGTAGCTAAGGCGAATTGAATACTTCGCCTTGCCTAAACCCATGGAGGAATTGATGTCTTACCGAAACCCACGCGCCCGTGCGGCAACCCCACCCACCTCGCTTCTGGCCAAAAGCCCTGCCCCTTCTGAAATCAAGCGACTGATGGTCGATTCATTGACGCCCACAGGCGCCATCACCCCGCGGCAGCGGGAGGTTCTTCACTGTCTGGTGGAAGGTAAGCCCACCAAGACCATCTGCGCAGAATTGCTTATGTCCGAAGGTACGGCCAAGGCCCACATCGGGGCGATCTTTCGAACCCTTCGGGTACGCAATCGAACCCAGGCCACGCTGGTGGCGCTGCGAGACGGCTGGATTCAGCCCGAACTCTGGTCGCAGTCTTGATTCCACTTCTGAAGGGCGATGGCCAGTTTGTTGGGGTCGCCCTGTTTGACGATCTTGGCCGACTGCTTGATGCAGTCGGTCACCCGTGACCTGAGGAGTTCCTGTTTAACCAAGAGCACCTGTGAGGGATGCATGGAAAACTCCCGAAGCCCAAAGCCCAGCAAGAGCCGGGCAAGTTTTGGATCTCCGGCCATCTCACCGCAGACGGAGACCGGCATCTTGTGTTTCACACAACACTGAATCACATCTCGGACAAGCCTTAATACGGCAGGGTGAAGCGGGTTGTAGAGATGGGCAACTTCACGATCAGCCCGGTCAATGGCCAGGGTGTACTGAATCAAATCATTGGTGCCCAGCGAGGCAAAATCAATCACGGGTAACAAACCATCAATGGCCAGCGCAGCAGCGGGCACCTCGATCATGGCGCCCACAGGAATTTCTGGGTCAAACGCCTGGTTGGCCTGACGCAGCCTGTCCATGGCGGCCATGATCATCTTTCGGGCAGCGATCATCTCTTGAGGCCCACTGACCAGGGGGATCAGGAGTTTGATGGGCCCATGGGCAGAGGCCCGCAGTATGGCCCGCAGCTGCGTCTGAAAGAGGTCAGGTTCCGCAAGACATAACCGGATCGCGCGTAGCGCCAGGGCGGGGTTCGAAGGAGGGTCCCGGTGTCCTGCCACGCTGGGAACATCTTTGTCAGCCCCTGAATCAAGCGTGCGGATGGTGACCGGTCGGCCCTTCATGGCCTTGACCACTTGTCGATAGGCTTCGTACTGCTCGTCTTCCGAAGGTGGGTCGGTGCGGTTCATGTAAAGGAACTCGCTGCGGAAAAGGCCAATGCCCTGGCAGCCCGCATCAAGCGCTCGAGCCGTGTCCGTGGGCAGATCAAGATTGGCCATGAGCAGAATGTTTTCGCCATCAAGCGTCTGTGCCGCGACATTTTTCAGGCGGACAAGACGGCTCTGCGCCAGAGCCTGTTCGGCCTGACGGAGTTCATAGATGCCACGAATCGGCGCATCGATGCTTCCCAGCACAACACCAGCTTCGGCATCAATGATCAGCGCCTCGCCCTGCTTCACAAGGCCGTGCAGTGTCTGCAGACCCACCACAGCGGGCATGCCCAGGCTTCGCGCCAAGATGGCGGTGTGAGACGTTGGGCTGCCCGTGTCGGTGGCAAAGCCCGCAAACGAGTGCTGCTTCAGCAAAAGCATGTCGGCCGGTGCGATGTCATGTGCCACAAGTATCCAAGGCAGTGCAGCGTCTTCAGTGGTTGCATCGACGATACCTGGCAGGGCAATACGATGGCCTCCATCCGGGTGACGCATGGCCTTCAGAATGCGTTCAACAATCTGTCGGACATCGGTGCGGCGTTCTCGCAGATAGGCGTCATCAATGGTGTCGAACTGTTCAGCTACGGTTTCGTATTGTTGAACCAAGGCCCATTCGGCATTGCAGTGCTCGGCCAGAATCCGATCACGGGTGGCTTCAATTAACAGCGGGTCATGCAAGACAATGGCTTGAAGGTCAAGGAATGCACGAAGCTCGGCGGCCACTTCCTTACCGATCTCTTGGCGAATGCGTTCAAATTCTTCATCCACCGCTGCAACGGCCAGATAAAGCCGTTCGACCTCTCGAAGACTCTCTTCGGGGTGAAGGCTTCGCCTTGGAACATCCAGCGATGCAGGCGCAAGCACCCAGGCGCGGCCAATCGCGATGCCGCGACCGACAGGAATGCCCGAGACTGAAAACGCCATTAGGACTCTTCCCCGAAACGAGAGGCAAAGAGTTCGACCAGGGCAGCAAGCGCCTCATGCTCTTGGTCGCCAATGGTTTCAATCTCGACTTCGGTGCCTTGGCCAGCCGCAAGCATGGTGACGCCAAGAACACTCTTGGCATTGATGCGTTTGTTATTTCGTGAAAGCCAGACCTCGCATGGAAACTTCGTTGCCAGCTGGCTTAGCTTGGATGATGCACGCAGGTGAAGACCCAGCGCATTAATGACGGGAACGGTTTGTTTTGCCATATCAATCAGCCTGCAGGAGCAATTTCAGCGCAGCTGGGTGCGATGCAGTCGGCCAGCTTCAGGCTTAACTCATCGATTGACAGCTCGCGGTAGGTGAGTGCCTTAAGCATCATGGGCACACTCACACCGGTAATGCCCTTGGCTTGAATCGATGGATGAAGGGAAAGCCAGGCCGAGGCCGCGTTGGAAGGGGTAGCACCCAAGAGATCAGCAAGCAGCATGACATGGTCAGGGCGGCCTTCGGCGACCCAGACCTCTTCGATGGCGGCGGTGGCTTCATCCAGAGAGGCGTTGGCCGAAATGTCTGCCACGGCAATGTCAGCAATGTAGCGGCCAAAAGCATGACAGGCCACGGCATGAAGGGCCTGGCCAAGGGGCGCGTGACAGACAAGAATGATGGTGGTCATGGCGTGGAATCAGGCATTGAGTTGTATTGGCTCAGGTGGACTGTATTTTCGCCAAGACAGCATCAACGAAAACTGCCGCAACATCAATCCCGGTTTGCTGGGTAATTTCTTGAAACCCTGTGGGGCTGGTCACATTGATTTCAGTGAGATAGTCGCCAATCACATCCAGCCCCAGCAGGAGAAGACCTCGCGCAGCAAGCCGGTCACCCCCGGCTTCGGCAATTTCTCGGTCCCTGGCACTCAGCGCCACGGCAACCCCTTTGCCCCCGGCGGCAAGATTGCCGCGCGACTGGCCCTTTGGCGGGATTCGGGCCAAGGCAAAATCAATCGGCCTGCCGTTGATCACAATGATTCGTTTGTCGCCCTGAACAATTTCCGGAATATAGCGCTGAGCCACAATGGCTTTTTGCCCGTGATCGCTCAGAACTTCAATGGCTGACGGCAGATTGGGGTCGGTGGCATCGAGCACGAAAATGCCGCTGCCTCCCATGGCATCCAGGGGTTTTAAGACCAGCTTGCCCTGTTCTTTGGCAAAGGCCTTGATGCTTGCCATGTCACTGGCAATCAAGGTGGCCGGAGTGAATTCTGGGAACTCGAGTGCCGCCATTTTCTCGCCATGGTCACGCAGGGATACTGGGCGATTGATCACTGGAATGCCCTGCCGCTCGGCCAGATCCAGCAGCTGGGTGGCGACGAAATAATCCTGGTTAAAGGGCGGATCTTTGCGCATCAGCACACTGGCAAAGTCGGTGATGGGGCGCCATTGGGCGGGCTCCTCTTTCCACCAGGGCTCGCCGGGGTTGTCTCGCAGATCAATGGCGCGGCTCTTCACGGAAAGGCCCTGGCCAGCACGGGCAGCAAGATCTTGAAGCTCGGCCACATGAATGGCCACACCACGCCTGCGAAGCTCACGCATCATGGCAAAGGTGGTGTCTTTGTAAATGGCAAAACCAGACAGGGCGTCAGCCACGATAAGCACGGGCCGTTGAGGAAGCTGTTGGCTTAGGCTTTGGCTCAAGACAGGGCCTTCGGTGTAGATGACCCCTGGCCTTCAAGCTCAAGAGATGCCGCAAGAAGTGCAAGGCGCGAGATCACGCCATAGACGTAGAAACGATTGGGTGCGGCGTCGGGGTGGCTTGCGTAGTCAGGCTGGGTGCAGCTTTCGTCGAAGGCAAGCGGTGCGAATTTCATGCCGGGAGCATTCAGATTTTCATCGGGGCCGCGCTCGGCGTGAACCCTGTAAAAGCCCCCCACCACATAGCGATCAACCATATAAACCACGGGCTCGGCGACAGCATCGTCGACCACCTCAAGCGTGGGAACGCCCTCCTGGATCAAAACATCCGAGACCTGCATACCTTCTTTGACCACCGCCATTTTGTTTCGCTGTTTGCGGTTGAGGTTCGTAACTTCGCTGGCATCTTTGACGGTCATGACTCCCATGCCATAGGTTCCGGCATCGGCCTTCACCACAACATAAGGCGTCTGCTGAATACCAAGAGAGCGATACTTGTCGCGAATTCGATCCAACATGAGTGCGACGTTGTCCGCCAGACAGGACTCACCTTCGCGAGCCTGGAAATCCACGTTGGAACAGGTGGCAAAAAACGGGTCCAAGACCCAGGGGTCGATCTGGATGCGCTCGGCAAAGGCTTTGACCACCGACGAATACGCCGCAAAATGCTGTGACTTTCGACGAACAGACCAGCCCGCGTGAAGTGGCGGAATAATCTGCTGACCTTTGAGCCCCTGCAAGATGGCGGGCACCCCTGCTGAGAGATCGTTGTTGAGCAAGATACCGCAGGGGTCGAAGTCTTTCACCCCAATACGGTCACCCTGACGAATGATGGGCTCAAGAATCAGGTATTCGCCATTGGGAAGAGCGATGGGAGTGGGCGCCTGCACGTCGGGCAGCAGGCTTCCAATACGAATGGATAAGCCGGACTGCTTCAGCAGGCTTGCAAGTCTTGCCACATTGGTGAGGTAGTGAATATTGCGGGTGTGGTTTTCTGGAATTAACAGAAAGCGACGGACATCGGGGCAGCGGCGCTCAACCGCAGCGCTCATTGCCTGCACAGCCAGTGGCAGCGCGTCTTCTGAAAGGTTATTGAAACCACCTGGAAAGAGATTCGTGTCGACGACCGAGAGCTTGAACCCTGCGTTGCGAAGATCCACCGAAGCATAAAACGGAGGCACATGGCTTTGCCACTGAGAGCGAAACCAGTGTTCGATCTCGGGGCTTGCGTTGAGAATCTGGCGCTCAAGCTCCAGCAGGGGGCCGCCACCGTCTGCGGCATTGAGAATCTGAGGAATCATACTTAGGCATTGTAGCCAAGCTACCCAAAAAAATACCCGCCGGGGGGAGACGGCGGGTATCGAACAGCACTTCCTACAACGGATGAAGGGGATGCTGCCATCCCCTTGTGACAAACGAATTACATGTAATAGGCCTTTTCACCGTGTGAGGTCACATCGAGACCCTCACGCTCTTCCTCTTCAGGAACCCGAAGGCCCATGACCATCTTGATGATGAAGAGAGCAATCACAGAGACCACCGCGGAGAGAATGATCGTGGTGACGACAGCCTCAGCCTGGATCAGAACCTGACCACTGATGGAATAGCCATCGGCAACCTTGTTGGCAACATAGTCATACACGCCCGTGCCGCCCAATGAAGGCGCTGCGAAGACGCCTGTCAGGATGGCGCCCACAATGCCGCCAAGTCCATGAACACCAAAGACGTCGAGCGCATCGTCCGCCTTCAGCATCTTCTTCAGGCCCGTGACACCCCAGAGGCAGACAAAGCCAGAGATTGCACCAATGACCAGTGCACCGATAAGACCAACAAAGCCCGCGGCAGGGGTGATCGCAACAAGTCCTGCGACCGCACCCGAGGCTGCACCCAGCATGGAGGGCTTACCTTTGAAGAGCCATTCGCCAATCGTCCAGGCCATCACAGCAGCAGCCGTTGCAAAGAGCGTGTTGGTGACAGCAAGCGCTGCAACACCGGTTGCCTCAAGATTGGAACCGGCGTTAAAGCCGAACCAGCCCACCCAGAGCATCGCTGCGCCAACCATGGTCAGCGTGAGCGAGTGCGGGGTCATGGCTTCTTTGCCGTAGCCCACACGCTTGCCCACCATATAGGCCGCAACAAGACCTGCAACACCCGCGTTGATATGAACCACCGTGCCACCTGCGAAGTCCAAGGCACCTTTCGCCCAGAGCGCGCCGGCCGCCGCAACCACGGCCTCAAGGGCCTTGGCGTCAGTAATGGCATCAGGGCCGTCCCAGTACCAGACCATGTGGGCGGTTGGGATATAAGCAAAGGTGAACCAAAGCACAAGGAAGGCAAGCACAGCACCGAACTTCATGCGCTCGGCGAATGCGCCAACAATTAGTGCACAGGTGATGGCAGCGAAGGTTCCCTGGAAGGCCACAAAGATCAATTCAGGAATGACCACACCTTTGCTGAACGTTGCCGCCACTGAATCAGGCGTAATGCCAGCAAGGAATGCCTTATCAAAGCCACCAAAGTAAGGGCTGCCACCGGTGAATGCCAGGCTGTAGCCGTAGATGGCCCAAAGCACGAAGATGAGTGATGCACCAACCATCACCTGCATCAGAACCGACAACATGTTTTTGCTGCGCACCAGGCCGCCATAAAACAAGGCAAGACCAGGAACAATCATAAAGAGCACCAGCACGGTGGAGACAATCATCCATGCAGTGTCACCCTTGTTAGGAACGGGTGGAGCGGCAGCGGCCACAGCGGATGCAGCTGCAGGGGCATCGGCGGCAAAAGCAAGCGACGCCAGCCCGAAGGTGCCCGCAGCAGCAGCCACAGGCGCTGCATATTTTGCGAGAGTCGAGAGAGTTTTCATAATGTCCTCTTGAAGTGGATGTCAGCGGTCAATCAAAGCGCGTCTTTACCGGTTTCACCGGTACGGATACGAATGACTTGCTGCAGGTCGTAAACAAAGATCTTTCCATCGCCAATTTTTCCAGTGCGGGCAGCGCCCTCAATGGCCTCGATGGAACGCTCAAGAAGATCGTCGGAGACTGCGGCTTCCACTTTCACTTTGGGAAGAAAATCGACGACGTATTCCGCGCCACGATAAAGCTCGGTGTGGCCCTTTTGACGGCCAAAACCTTTGACCTCGGTCACGGTGATGCCCTGAACGCCAATCGCGGAAAGGGCCTCACGCACCTCGTCGAGCTTAAAGGGCTTGATGATTGCAGTGATTAATTTCATGTTGTCCTCTTGTTTGAATGAGGGCCGCGGTGATCTGCTGCGCCCTTGGATTCATGAGATTGGGGTTTAGAAGGTTTTGGAGATGGAGAGCACCAGCCCGCCTTTGCCGAGGTCTTTAAGGCTTGGCGACCCTTCTCCATTGTTCACGTCTACATCTTCATTGAACTTCTTAATGTCTCCGCTGTTACCTACGTAGTCCAGCGCAAGAACATAACCGCCTACATCTTTAGTCACTCCTAGTTTGTAGTCCGTACCCGATTTGTATTTCTCACCTTCATCCTCAACGGTTTTTCCTAAATCGAGATATCCAACATGAGCTCTCAGGCCCCACGAATCCGACAGCGGTATTGAAACTGACAGGTCGTAGTAAAGGGTCCCCTTAGTTTCTGGTAAGCCGAAATACCTACCTGTTGAGTAAGATGTTTTTAAAGTTGCAGGGCCATAAGAAAGCCCGACATAGACCTCATTTGTGTTGGGTTTGTAACCGTCCCCAGCAACGGCTCCTGGGTAGTAGTAATACAGGTTGCCAATATCGACCCCCACATCGCCAAGACGGAATCGGTACCCACCAGAGGAATCAATTTCTATTCC
>JBBAQV010000007.1:16528-23288 GCA_040400125.1 Burkholderiaceae bacterium | reverse complement strand
CCGAAGAGGCCAAAGCCGCCTTAAAGCGCACGATCGATCTCCAGCCCATGAGCCCTTATGGCTACTATCAGCTTGCGACCCTTCACCATCGCCTTGGTGACGAGTCCAGCTGCATAAAATTGGTGAAAAAACTCTCGACCTTCGAGCCCCAGCTTGCCGCTCAGCTTCAGAAAGAAACCGGAGTGAAGGCGGGCGTCGAAGACCCCTTTGCAAAGTACCGCTGAGAGGCACCCAAAGAATTGATTAAGCGACGGGACAAGTCGTGCTGCAGTAGAAGTACAACGCGTTGTAAAACACTTCCTTTAGGAGGATTTTGATGGAATTAACCGAAAAGCACCTAGCCTATTGGCGGGCGTTGCTCCGTAAGACGGCCATATTGCTTGCAATCTGGTTTGTCGTCACCTTTGTCGTGGGTTTTTATGCCCGCGAACTTTCATTTAACTTTTTCGGCTGGCCGTTTGCTTTCTACATGGGAGCACAAGGCTCATTGATCGTCTACGTTCTGATCATCTGGTATTACGCCCGATCGATGAACCAAATCGACAAAGAGTTCGGCGTTGCTGAGGCGGAGGAAGACTAATCATGGCATCTCTAAATCCAATTTCCGCACCGGCACCAAGCCAGAAAGCCTTCACAGCCCAGCTGAAGAAGGTCTACGGCTTTTACACCGGTGGCTTCATTGTTTTCTGTATTCTTTTGGGTATTGCCGAGCAGATGGGCATGTCCAGGGCCATGATGGGTTACGTCTTCCTTGGCGCAACCGTGTTGCTCTATGCGGGCATTGGCATCATGAGCCGCACCAATGACGCTGACGAATACTACGTCGCCGGCCGCCGCGTTCCCGCCGTATTCAACGGGATGGCGACGGGCGCCGACTGGATGTCAGCAGCGTCCTTCATCGGAATGGCTGGCGGTCTCTATGCCGGTGGTTACGGTGGTCTGGCCTTCATCATGGGCTGGACGGGCGGCTATGTTCTGGTGGCCATGTTCCTCGCACCCTTCCTTCGTAAGTTTGGTCAGTTCACCATTCCAGACTTCTTGGGCGCACGTTATGGCGGCAACGTACCCCGTTTCATCGGTGTGGCCATTGCCATCCTCTGCTCGTTCACCTACGTGGTTGCACAGATCTACGGTGTGGGCCTGATCACCACCCGCCTGACCGGTGTTTCGTTTGAAATCGGTGTGTTCCTTGGTCTGGCCGGTATTCTGGTCTGCTCATTCCTGGGCGGCATGAAGGCGGTGACCTGGACCCAGGTGGCCCAGTACATCATTTTGATCATTGCTTACATGATCCCTCTGGTGTGGTTGTCCGTCAAACAGACTGGCTTCCCCATTCCCCAGTTGATCTATGGTCAGCAGCTGATGAAGGTGACCGAGCTTGAAAAGAAGCTCACGGCTGATCCTAAAGAAATCGAAGTGCGTCAGATCTTTAAAGATCGTGCTGCTGCAGCCACAGAGAAGCTGAAAGACGTTCCTGCTTCTTACGCCGCTGAAAAAGCCGCTCTTGAAAAGAATGTGGCCACCTTAAAGGCTGCCAAGGCCAAAGACGAAGCCGCGATCAAGGCCGCTGAAGAAGCCCTGGCCAAGTTCCCGGCCGATGCAAAAGCCTATGAAGCCAACCTGAACAAGGCCAAAGCCGGTGCCGCTCGCGGTAACCCGCCTGCGCCTCATGCCACCGCCTTCCCTGGCAAAGATGAAGCTGCCCAGAACAAAGCTCGTAAGAACTTCCTGGCGCTGATTTTCTGCTTGATGGTTGGTACCGCAGCTCTGCCCCACATCCTGATGCGTTTCTACACAACCCCGTCGGTTCGTGAGGCACGTAACTCGGTGACATGGTCGCTGTTCTTCATCTTCCTGCTTTACTTCTCGGCGCCCGCACTGGCCGTGCTTGTGAAGTTCGTGATGTACAACGACATTGTGGGTTCGGCCTACGCATCATTGCCAGCTTGGGTTCAGAACTGGACGAAGGTTGATCCAACGCTGCTATCCATGGTGGACATGAACAAAGACGGCATCGTTCAGCTCGCCGAAATCTCCATCGGTGCGGATATCGTGGTTCTGGCAACGCCAGAAATCGCCGGTCTGCCTTATGTGGTTTCAGGCATGGTGGCCGCTGGTGGCCTTGCTGCCGCGCTGTCCACTGCTGACGGTCTGCTCCTGACCATGGCCAACGCCCTGTCGCACGACGTGTACTACAAGATGATCGACCCCTCGGCACCTGTGTCACGCCGCGTCATGATCTCGAAGTCGATGCTGCTGATCGTTGCGGTGTTGGCGGCCTTGGTCGCTCAGCAGAAGCCTGCCGACATTCTGTTCCTGGTGTCTGCAGCGTTCTCGTTCGCCGCTGCCGGATTCTTCCCGGCACTCGTGATGGGTATCTTCTGGAAGCGCACCACGGGCATCGCGGCAAGCCTGGGCATGATCGCCGGTATCGGTGTCACGTTCTACTACATGATCCTGAATCAGCCCTGGCTGCGTGAGGTGTTCTTTAGCATCCCGCGTTCGGCCCCGATCACCAACGAGTGGTTTGAAATCTCAGCGATTTCAGCCGGTCTCTTTGGCGTACCCCTGGGCTTTGCCGTGATCATCATCGTGAGCTTGATCACTCCTGCTCCGAGCCGTCAGATCCAAGATCTGGTGTCTTCGGTTCGCTATCCTGACCTCAAGATGGCGAAGTAATCGGCAGTTATTCCCCGAAGGAACCCCTTCCTTTCGGGGAATCCAAACCTAAAGCCCGCTGATCCCCAGCGGGCTTTTTTTATTCTCAAAAACCTGCTGCTCGGTTAAGATGGATTCCGAGCTAGGGGTGACGCGCCGTGTGAAGAATGGCCACGGTGGGTCTGAGAAATACCCTTGAACCTGATCCGGCTGATACCGGCGTAGGAAAGCATCGCATCATGTCGCCCATGGCTCGCCGATCGTTTAATCAAGAAGCGAAGACCAACGTGGGAACACCCAAAAAAGTTTTGTCGATTGCGGGCTCGGACAGCGGGGGCGGTGCGGGTCTGCAGGCGGACCTGAAAACCTGCTCGGCCCTTGGCTGCTATGGCATGACCGCCGTGACCGCGCTGACGGCCCAGAACACTCTGGGCGTGACCGACATTCACGCGCCTCCCGCCAGTTTTCTAAAAGCTCAACTTGACGCCGTCATGGGTGACCTTGGTGCCGATGCGATCAAAATTGGCATGCTTCATTCAGAAGAGATTGTGGCGGTGGTGGCCGATTGCCTTCGTGCCCACCCTCTCGTGCCCGTGGTGCTTGACCCGGTGATGGTGGCCACAAGTGGCGACACCCTGACCACTCCGAACACCCAAGAAGCGATCACTCATCTTCTTTTCCCCTTGGCAACTCTGATCACACCCAATCTGGATGAGCTCTCTCTGCTGGTAGGCCGAACCATAGACCGCCCTCATCAGTTCGAGGAAGCCGCTCGTCAGCTGATGGCCATGGGTGCACGGTCGGTCTTGGTCAAGGGTGGCCACCTTCTTGGCTCGACGCTTATTGATCTTCTTGTTGAGCCCGATCAGGTGACCGAGATCGCAAGCGAACGCGTGGCGACCCGAAATCTTCACGGCACCGGCTGCACTTTATCGTCCGCCATTGCCTGTTTTTTAGCCCAGGGCTATTCGCTTCGTCAGGCGGTTCGCGGTGGACACGACTACGTGCTGCGCGCCATCCAGGCCGGCAAAGACATGACACTTGGACAGGGTCATGGCCCAGTCAATCACAGTTTTTCCCCATTACCCATGCACATCACAGGAGCCCATCATGGCCGTTAATCCTCAATTCCTTGCCGCCACGGCAAGCGTCGATCAGAGTGCCATCGCACCCTTTCCCAATAGCGAAAAGGTGTACATCCAGGGCTCGCGTCCAGACATTCAAGTGCCCTTTCGACGTATCACCCAAGACGACACCCCCAGTCAGATGGGCGCCGAGAAAAACCCACCCATCTATGTGTACGACACAAGCGGCCCTTACACGGACCCAAAGGTGAAAATTGATATTCGTGCTGGCTTGTCGCCACTTCGTGCCCGCTGGATCGAGGAGCGCGCCGACACCGAGGTGCTCACCGGCCCCACCAGCAGCTTTGGTCAGGCACGCCTTCAAGACCCCAAGCTGGTCGCTTTGCGGTTCAATCTGCATCGCACACCACGACGGGCCAAGCCCGGACGCAATGTCACCCAGATGCACTATGCCCGGCAAGGCGTCATCACCCCCGAGATGGAATACATCGCCATTCGCGAAAACATGCTGCGAGGCGAATACATCGAAAGCCTGAAGCAAGCGGGCGGCAACAGCGCCCGTATGGCTGAGTTAATGCTGCGTCAACATCCCGGTCAATCCTTCGGTGCTTCCATTCCCAAAGAGATCACGCCGGAATTTGTTCGTGACGAGGTGGCCCGGGGGCGCGCAATTATTCCTGCCAACATCAATCACCCTGAATCCGAACCCATGATCATTGGTCGAAACTTCCTGGTGAAAATCAACGGCAACATTGGCAACAGTGCCGTGTCGTCCGGCATCGGCGAAGAGGTGGACAAAATGACCTGGGGCATCCGCTGGGGTGCAGACACCATCATGGATCTTTCTACCGGTAAGCACATTCACGAAACCCGTGAATGGATTGTTCGCAATAGCCCCGTTCCCATTGGAACGGTGCCTATCTATCAGGCCCTTGAAAAGGTGGATGGCAAGGCCGAAGAGCTCACCTGGGAGCTCTTTCGTGACACCTTGATTGAGCAGGCGGAACAGGGGGTGGACTACTTCACGATCCATGCCGGTGTTTTGCTTCGTTATGTACCCATGACCGCCAACCGGATGACCGGCATTGTCAGCCGAGGCGGCAGCATCATGGCGAAATGGTGCCTTGCCCATCACAAGGAAAACTTTCTCTACACCCACTTTGAAGAGATCTGCGAAATCATGAAGGCCTATGATGTCTCGTTCAGCTTGGGTGATGGTCTTCGCCCAGGCAGTGGGTGGGATGCCAATGACGAGGCCCAGCTTGGTGAACTCAAGACTCTTGGTGAGCTCACCCAGATCGCCTGGAAGCATGACGTGCAAGTCATGATTGAAGGTCCGGGCCATGTGCCCATGCAGCTCATCAAAGAAAACATGGACCTTCAGCTGCAGTGGTGCGACGAAGCGCCGTTTTATACCCTTGGGCCACTCACCACCGACATTGCCCCAGGCTATGACCACATCACCTCGGCCATTGGTGCGGCACAGATTGGATGGTATGGCACTGCCATGCTTTGTTATGTCACACCCAAAGAGCATCTGGGTCTGCCCAACAAAGACGACGTCAAAGCCGGCATCATGGCTTACAAAATTGCGGCCCATGCAGCCGATTTAGCTAAGGGTCATCCCGGCGCACAGATTCGTGACAACGCGCTGTCAAAGGCGCGTTTCGAATTCCGGTGGAATGACCAATTCAATCTGGGTCTTGACCCCGACACCGCGAAGGCCTATCACGATGAGACCCTGCCCAAGGAAAGCATGAAGGTGGCCCACTTCTGCAGCATGTGTGGCCCGCATTTCTGCAGCATGAAGATCACCCAAGATGTTCGCGAATACGCAGCATCCCAGGGTGTCACTGAAACTCAGGCGTTGGCCAAGGGCATGGAAGAAAAGTCCATCGAATTCGTCAAAACCGGCGCCAAGGTTTATCACAAGGTCTGATGATGCGAATCGGCATTGCTGGGGCTGGCCTTGCGGGCCGACTCTGCGCCTATCAGCTGAGCCAGTTGGGCCATCAGATCACGGTGTTTGATGCCGGGTCCGGCCCCTCGCCTGCGCTTGGCGAGACTCGCGCCGCGGCCTGGACAGCGGCCGGCATGCTGAGCCCCATTGCTGAAATGGAGTCGGGGGGCGAGGCCGTTCGCGAGCTCGGCGATGAATCACTTCAGCTTTGGCAGACAATCAACAACTCGCTTAAGGTCATGCTTCGATCGGCGTCGTCGTCAGGCTCTGCTGAACACCATGAGTGTCTTGAGTGCTCTGACAACCCGCTTGGGCTTGTCCTAGAAGACAGTCTCATGGTTTGTCATGCTGCCGACATGGGAGCCGCTCAGCGGGTGCTGCGTCTTTTGAATCAGCAAAGGCATCGAGTCACTGAGCTCAATGCCCTTGAGGCCAAGTCACTGGCCGCATCATTAAAGGGCACACT
The DNA here is from genome assembly GCA_040400125.1 of Burkholderiaceae bacterium. Classification (GTDB taxonomy): domain Bacteria; phylum Pseudomonadota; class Gammaproteobacteria; order Burkholderiales; family Burkholderiaceae_A; genus Lacustribacter. The sequence goes on along the minus strand of JBBAQV010000007.1, from coordinate 17,119 downwards.
CCATGCATGGCGACTTCATGGCGAGGGGCATCTGCACCCGCAGCAGGCCATGGATAGTTTTTATCGTGCGGCCTCAAGCTTGTCCGTGCAATGGCGCTGGCAGACGCCAGTGACGAGTCTTTCCCCTGGTTTGATCAAGCTGTCAAACACCGAAGAACATTTTGATTGGGTGATGGACACCCGAGGGCTTGGCGCCAAAGAGGCATTGCCCGTTCGTGGTGTGCGCGGCGAGACCATGGTCTTGCACGCACCCGGCTTTGACCTAAGTCGCGCCGTTCGGCTTTTGCATCCGCGATGGCGTGTCTACATCGTGCCAAGGCCCAATCATGAGGTAATCGTTGGCGCCACGGAGATCGAATCCGAAGATCGATCAGCCATTTCGGTTCAAAGCACCATGGAATTGTTGTCTGCTGCATTCAGCATCTTTCCCTCGCTTGCCGAAGCTAGAATTCTGCGAACGGATGTGAACCTTCGCCCTGCCACACCCGACAACCTTCCATTCACCGAGATTCAGTCTGGACTGATTCGTATCAATGGGCTGTTTCGACATGGCTGGCTGCTTGCACCCGCTGTCATTCATCGTGCTCTCGT
>JBBAQV010000007.1:5044-16428 GCA_040400125.1 Burkholderiaceae bacterium | reverse complement strand
GGCTGTTTCGACATGGCTGGCTGCTTGCACCCGCTGTCATTCATCGTGCTCTCGTGAGAGCCGAACTGATGAAGCCACCGATGGAGAAGCGCACTGAGCAGCGTCGGCCTATCGAACCCAGGGTTTCAGCATGAAGATCTTCGTCAATGGCCAGGCAGTGGAATGTTCCGAGGGCGTCAGTCTTGCCGCGTTGCTTGTCCAGCTTGGCCGTGACCCAAGCAGCTGTGCAACGGCCGTCAATGGGGTCTTTGTGGCCCGCGCCCAACGCGGCGAGACTCGGCTTTGCGACGGCGATCAGGTCATGACCTTTGAACCCATTACAGGTGGCTAGAACCCGATGAATCAAACACTGAACACAACGTCGTCGGATGGTCTGCGCCTGGGTGATGTCGAGCTCAACAGCCGCTTTCTATTGGGAACGGCGGGCTATCCGTCCCCCGCCATTTTGTTGGAGGCCATTGAAACCTCTGGGGCCGAGATTCTGACGATGGGCATGAAACGTCAAGCCGCCAATGTGGATGCGGCCGGCGGACAGAACTGGTGGAATCTCATTCGGCAGACAGGACGGCGCATTCTTCCCAACACGGCAGGCTGTCGAACGGCTGCGGAAGCCATCGCCCTGGCCCAGATGGCGCGTGAAATCTTCGACACCCACTGGATCAAGCTTGAGGTGGTGGGCGATGACTACACCCTTCAGCCGGACAGCTTCGAACTGGTTCCCGCGGCCAAAGAGCTGGTTCGACTTGGCTTTGAGGTCTTTCCTTACTGCACCGACGACATCATCGTGGCGCAAAAACTGGTGGATGCCGGCTGCCGAATTCTGATGCCATGGGCCGCACCCATTGGGTCCGGTCAGGGCATCATCAACCCGGATGCCTTAAGGCGAATGCGTGACCGCTTCCCCGAAGTCACGCTGATTGTGGACGCTGGAATTGGCGCGCCGTCTCATGCGGCATTCGCCATGGAGCTTGGCTTTGATGGCGTGTTGCTGAATTCGGCCGTTGCCCAGGCCCAAGACCCCGTTCGAATGGCGCAGGCTTTTCGTGATGCCATCCGTGGCGGAAGGTCCGGCTATCTTGGTGGTGTGATCACACCCCAGCCTTTTGCAACGCCATCCACCCCGGTGACTGGCCAGCCGTTTACTCTTTAATGGCCAGGAAGAAACCGCTGCATCATGAAGCTCGTCACCCAATTATTGCAGGCTGAAATCACTGCGTACAGTGGCCTTAACTTCAACCAAGAGCCTGAATACAGTCGGTTTCAAAATCATTTGTCGGAGCGTCTGGCGCAAGGCTATGTGACCGAGGACGCTCACGTGATTGCCTTGATGGATTGCGATTCTGGCTGCCTTCCCAGGCTTTATGACCTGAATGCTTCGGCACCCCGAAATGAGTCACCGTTTCTGTCGATGCAGGACCCCACACCGGGAATCTACCCAATTGTTGATCGGCTCGATCATCTTCACCTTCTGATGGAGGCCGGGGCGCGTCTGATTCAGCTCAGAATCAAATCGGAAAAGTTCACACCTGAGATTGATCAGCAGATTCAAGAGGCGGTTCGAATCAGCCAGGATTTCCCAAAGGCCCAGCTCATGATCAACGACTATTGGCAGAGCGCGGTCGACCATGGCGCCTATGGCGTCCACCTTGGACAGGAGGACGTTCTCACCGCAGATCTGAAATCAATCCAAGGAGCGGGCCTTCGCCTTGGGCTGTCGTCTCACTGTTACTGGGAGGTTGCCCGTGCCGTGACCATCGCACCCAGTTACGTGGCCTGTGGGCCCATCTTCCCCACGCGGGCCAAGGCCATGCCTTGGATTGCCCAGGGCGTTAACAACCTTCGGTATTGGGTAAAAAAAATTCCACACCCCGTGGTGGGCATTGGTGGCGTGAATGCGGACAACCTGAATGCAATCCGACTCACCGGATGTGCCTCTGCGGCGGTGATTCAGGCGATTGTGTCTGATCCAAACCCCGCGCGGGCTTTCATTCGGCTCTCTAACCAGTGGGATGCCATGGGGCACGGTTCAAGTGAAGAAGAGCCCCCGATGGCAAGGCCCACGCTGGCCCCCACCATTCCGATTTAGATTGTGGAGGCGGGACCCGGAATCGAACCGAGGTACACGGCTTTGCAGGCCGCTGCATAACCACTCTGCCATCCCGAAAACGGGAACAAAATCAATGGGTTAGAAAAATGTAAGTGTCATCAAGACGCCGTTTGGTCAACTTTTGGTCAAGCACGGGTCAATGTGGCATCCATACAGAAGCGCGGCGAGGTCTACCGAGTACGTATCACACGCAAGGGCTACACCACCCTCTCCAAGACATTTGCAAACCGTCAGGAAGCCCTTAGGTGGGCACGAAACACGGAGACCCAGATAGACGATGGGCACATCAAGCCGCTCGGGGTGCCAGGCATCCGCACGGTGGAAGACACCGCATTTGGGGTGGCCTGTGAGCACTACGAACGCACGCACTCACGCATAAAGAAAAACCACCGCTCCGAGCCCCTTATTTTAAAAGCCTTGAGAAGCTGGCTCGGTGAAAGAGCAATCCGCACGATTGATCAGACCGAGATCGCAAATCTCCGCGACGAGCTACTAAGCAAGGGGCGAAGAGGAGAAATTCTGAACCTGCAATGGAAAGACATTGACCACAAGCAGTGCCGCATTCATCGCTGGATGATTTCCCGCCAGTGCTGTTTGCCAAGCAATTTTATAAATCTCAACCCAGCCGGATTATCTAGGTCTGATGTGTCCAGTTCGTGGGAGGAGGTCACAGCAATAAAAGGCAAGAAATCAGCCGAAGTTCACTACCTAGCAGATCTTAGCAATGTCGTCCGGTTGTTTGACCGAAAAGTGGCCTTGAGAGGCCCGCCACCGAAGGGAAGCTGAAAAGTGCCAGAAACCCATGAACCCATCCCGGCCCAGCACGGATCGCGTCGCTAACTTGCCGAGGTCAAACTAAATCAAATTTTGGTGGTCTCCGGGATTCGAACTAAAACGGAACAAAATGGCCGGTCTCTATCAAGCGAGACTCGTTAGAACAAACCACGCACCCGCAGACGTCTTAAACCACATTTTCGCCTCTGGCCAACGTAAAACGGCAAGCACCAGAAATATGTTGTACGGGAGGACTAAGAAATGCATCATCACTGCCCACGAGGATGGGTAGCCCTGCGCAATCAACATGAGCCCAAAAAATGTAATGAGCAGGTTGACCAGAGTTCCACAGACAATCAAGTCTTTCCAAAATAAGTCACCAAACGCAACCTGGGCTTGCCATCTTTTGGAAAAATAATGCCAAGCGTCCATGAGCAGCGAGTTCTTTAGTCAACCCGATGAATCAGATGAACAATAGTAAGACTCGCCGCCATATTGGCGATGATAGATAAGGCGCGTTTCATTTCGAAATCTCTTTAGTCACCACAGGACTCGCCAAGACCTTGTCAATCGTCTTACGGTCCATATCCATGATCTCAAACTCCCAGTCCTCCCAAACGACTTTGTCGCCTTCCTTTGGAAGCTTGCCACTCAGGAGCATAAACATGCCGCTTACAGTGTGGTAGCGCCCCTTCTCTTCCTCTGGAACTCCGGAGAGGCCCAAGCAATCCTTTAGCTCCGGCACTGGAATGTGACCATCTAGCAACCAAGTACCATCGTCACGCTCCACCGCCCAAGACTGGGCCGGATCACGAGGTTTGAACTCCCCCGTGATGGCCTCGATAAGATCTTGTAGCGTCACCAAGCCAAGCGCCTCACCGTACTCATCAACCACGAACGCCATATGTCTGCCCGACGAACGGAAGTTGTCGAGCAACTCCATTCCTGTCAGCGTCTCCGGAACATACATCGCCTCTTCGAGACCAAGATGCAAATCTGGCTTCTCTCCAGCAGTGATTCGTGACAATAGCTTTCTCGCATTTACGACACCGATCACATTCTCTAAGCCGCCTTTGACTACCGGAAACCGCGCGTGATCTGTTTGCCCAATGGTCTTCAGCGACTGTTCAATCGAGTCTTCTACGTCGAGATAAACAATGTCTGCACGAGGGACCATCAGCGAGGCAATCTGGCGGTCATCTAATCGGAACACATTCTTGACCATTGTGTGTTCATGACTTTCGATCAGTCCGGCCTCGGTGCCCTCTGCGAGTACCGCTTGTATTTCTTCCTCGGTCACCTCTGACTGATTGCGTTCCTTGACACCAAGTATTCGTAGGACAAATCTTGTCGAGGCAGAAAGTAATTTCACAAATGGTCGGGTCAAGAGCGCAAGAGCTGCGATCGGTTTTGCTATCAGGCGTGCAACAGCCTCTGGATTGGATTGCCCCAAGCGTTTAGGCACGAGCTCGCCAAGAACAATCGAGAAATAAGTAATCACCACTACGACAATGCCAGTACCCAAGTAACTCGCATAGATCACCTCGACGCCAAGGCCCTCGAACCAGAGTGCCAAAGGACCTGCTAAAGCGGATTCACCAACAATTCCGCTCAGGACACCGATCGATGTGATGCCCACTTGGACTGTTGAGAGAAAACGATTGGGGTCTGCACCAAGCTCAAGCGCTTTTTGTGCCGATGTGTCCCCAGAATCTGCTGCTCTTTGAAGTTTTGCCCGCTTAGAGGTGATTAATGCGATTTCAGACATCGCAAACAGGCCGTTAAGAAAAATCAGTCCCGCAAGTAATAAAACGTCCATAGGTCGGCACGTATGTGCCTGGATAGTTAAGAGGTGGGTGAGTTTACAAATTTCCGGTGTTTTTTTCAAGAATCGAGGTAGTCTATTAACGCGAGCCCTCTGGAGGGAGGACGATTAACTGAGGCTCAACGTAACAACCGTGAGAATGACGTATCGCGAGAGCTTTGCGATCGTGACCAACGTTAGAAACACCCCCAACCGCTCTCGCATCAACCCCGCGGCGACGGTAAGCGGATCACCAATGATCGGCGCCCAGCTAAGTAACAGACTCCATTTGCCGTAGCGTTGATACCAGCTCTGGACCCTTTCGAGTGCGTCGGGTTTGACAGGAAACCATGGTCGATCGCGGAAATGCTCGATCCATCGGCCCAGTACCCAGTTCACCAACGAACCCAAAACATTTCCAACTGTAGCCACGATCAAAAGGCTGGCCACTGGCTGATCTCCCGCTAGCAGCGAACCAACCAGAAGAGCCTCTGAGCCTGCAGGAAAGAGTGTTGCAGCAACAAAGGCGGTAAAGAATAAGCTTGCGTAGGCGAGAAAATCAACCATCTGACCTTAGCCAATCAAATCAACGCCGATCGCGCGCAAACCATAAGCAAAGAGTCCAAAGCAACCAATCGTGAGCAAAACGCTTAACCCCATCGCGCCCCAGAAACTGAACTTGGCGAGAAGCCAAGGGAAGACAAGAAACATCGGCAACGTGGGAATGACATGCCAAAACGTGTAATAGGCGTAATTGGCAATTTTCTCCGGCGACTGATTCTCAAAGTAGAGCCAGAAAAGTGTGAGCACCGTCACCAACGGGAGTGCTGCTATCAACGCCCCAATCTTATCGCTGCGCTTAGCAAGCTCCGAGATCAAAATCCCCAGACCGTTAATGGGGAAGAGCCGTTTTTTGGAGGCGGGACCCGGAATCGAACCGAGGTACACGGCTTTGCAGGCCGCTGCATAACCACTCTGCCATCCCGCCGCATGCCCTTCGGCCCGTTTTAGGGGTCATTTAGGGGCCATCGAGCTGAAGCCGCTCATGTTTTTGGGGAATAAAAAAGGGGCTGTGCCCCTGTTTGATTCTTCACCATTTTTGGAGCGGGAGACGAGTCTCGAACTCGCGACCTCAACCTTGGCAAGGTTGCGCTCTACCAACTGAGCTACTCCCGCATACTTTCAAGCTTACTTTCACGCTTACTTTCCTGCATGCTTAGCCTTAAAACCTCAGAACTAAGCCCTAAATTTTAGCCTGACTAGCCCCGCTTTTGCAACTCGGGCCAGGCCGCCTTCAGGTAGTAGACCATGGACACCACGGTCAAGGCCGCTGCAATCCAGATCAAAACCTGGCCCCAGGCGCGGGTGTCCACAAGCCCTTGGAAAAGGGGCCCGTGAAACAGCAGAAACGGAATCGCCACCATCTGGGCGATGGTCTTGGCCTTGCCCAGCCAATTCACCGCGACACTGCCCCGGGCACCCACCTGGGCCATCCATTCCCGAAGCGCCGAAATGGTGATCTCTCGGCCAATAATAATCAGCCCAATCACGGGTTCTAGACGGCCCATTTCAATCAGTGCAACAAGGGCTGTGCAGACCATCAATTTGTCGGCCACGGGATCCAGGAAGGCACCAAAAGGCGATGTCTGGTTCCAGCGGCGAGCCAGCCAGCCGTCGACCCAATCCGTTACTGCGGCCACCACGAAAATGACCGTCGCCAGCAGGTTGACCTCGGGCTCGCTCAGCCCCAAGGGAAGGTAGAACACCGCAACAAGCAAGGGAATCGCCACAATGCGAGCCCATGTCAAAACGTTCGGTAGGTTCCAATCCATGGCTGGATTATGACTGAGCCCAAGCCCGAAGAAGCTCCGCTTAACCCCTAAGCCTGCGATGAATCTCTTGCGCCGTAGCCCGGGAAATGCCCTGCACCGAAGCCAGTTCATCCACGCCGGCATCTTTCAAACCGGCAAGACCTCCAAACCGGGCAAGAAGCCTCTGGCGACGCTTCGGCCCGATGCCTTCGATCTCGTCAAGAATCGACCCCACCTGAGCCTTCGCCCTGCGGGCGCGCATGCCGGTGATGGCGAAGCGATGGGCCTCATCACGGATGCGGGCAATCAGCATCAACGCGGGGTGATCGGGGCCAAGGGCAATTTCACGGCCGTCAGGAAACACAAGGGTCTCAAGCCCCACCTTGCGGCCCTCGCCTTTGGCGACACCCACCAGGAGATTCGTTGGAAGTCCAAGGCCTTCGAAGACCTCCATGGCCACCCCAAGCTGACCCTTGCCCCCGTCGATCAACACCAACTCAGGCAACGTTTCCATAGCCTCATAGCGTCGACTCAGTGCCTGTCGCATCGCGGCGTAGTCGTCACCCGGGGTGATGTCCGAAATATTGAAGCGTCGGTACTCCGAGGGCTGCATGTCGTGATGTTGGTAGACCACGCAAGAAGCCTGGGTCTGTGTTCCTCCGGTGTGGCTAATGTCGAAGCATTCGATGCGTAGGTCATGGACATCCTCTGACCCCTCACTGTCCGAGGCCAGGCCCAAGGTCTCGGCAAGAATCTGAGTCTTGGACTGTTGCGAGCCCATCTCCTGGGCGCGGCGGGCCAGAGCAAGCCGGGCATTGGATTCAAGCTGCTCCAGCCATTCGCGTCGATTTCCCTGGGGCTGTTGCAACACACGAACGTCGCGACCCATTCGCGCCGACAGCCATTCCGAAAGACTGCTCGCCATGGCGGGACGATTCACCACAATGACGCCGGGCGCATCATGGATTGAATAATGTTGAGACACAAAGGCCATCAAGGCCTCGTCCTGGATCTCGTGAAGGTCCTGCTCGGTCAGATCAACCTGTACGGATGAAAAATGGGCACGGTCGCCCAGGTGGCGACCGCCACGAACCATCGCAAGATTGACAGCAAGGGTCCTACCGTCGGTGGCCACGGCAAGAAGATCGCAATCGAGCTCGGGATGGGTTTCCATGTTGTGCTGCTCCAACACCTTGGAGAGCGACGCCATCTGGTCTCGAAACACCGCCGCTTTTTCATATTGAAGGGCTTGCGCGGCCGCGTTCATCTTGGCCTCAAGCTCGCCCAGGATGGCCTGAGAGTCGCCCTTTAGAAAACGCACCGCGCGATTCACATCCTCGGCGTAGTCGGCTGGACTGATTCGGTTCACGCAAGGGGCGCTGCAGCGATGAATCTGATGCAAAAGGCATGGACGCGAGCGATTTGAAAATACGGAATCCGTGCAGCTGCGAAGCTGAAACACCTTTTGCAAGAGCGAGATGCTCTCCTTCACCGCCCAGCCGTTCGGAAACGGCCCAAAGAAGCTGGACTGTTTGTCCAGCGCGCCACGGTAGTAGGAGATTCGCGGAAAAGCATGGCCGCTTAACTTCAGAAACGGATAAGACTTGTCGTCTCGAAAAAGAATGTTGAATCGAGGCGCAAGCGATTTGATCAGATTGTTTTCAAGAATCAGGGCCTCGGCCTCGGACCGCACCACCGTGATCTCGATGCCTCGAATAAGGCTCACCATTTTGCTGATTCGGGGCGACAGCCCTGCGCCACGAAAATACGATGACACCCGTTTTTTAAGGTCTTTCGCTTTCCCCACATAAAGCACCTTGTCGCATTCGCCAAGCATGCGGTAGACGCCCGGAAGACCCGGCAGGGTGCGGATCACCGCCTTGGCGTCAAAACCGGATTCCTCAGTCTTGGACATGGCTTCTGACCGCGCGAAAGATGTCCTCGAACATGGCCGGCGTTAAACGCCCGGTGTTGGTGTTGTAGCGGCTGGGATGATAGCTGTCGATCACGATGTACTGCGCCAGCCGATGCTCAGCACCATGGGCAAACTTATAGGCACTTGCCCGAAATCCATCAACCGAAGACGACAAGCAGCGCAGCACCGCCTGATGGGAAACCGCCCCCAGACAGACAATCACCTTGGGCTGAATCACGTCAATTTCCTGCGCGAGAAAGCCTCGACAGTTCGACACTTCTTCAGGCGTGGGCTTGTTGCCCGGTGGCAGGCATTTCACCGCATTGGTGACGCGACACTCAAGCAGGCGTTGGCCATCGGCTGCATGAATCGATTGTGGCTGCGTCGCAAAGCCAAACCGATGCAAGGTGCCGTATAAGAGATCACTGCACCAGTCTCCGGTGAATGGTCGCCCTGTGGCATTGGCGCCATGAAGACCCGGCGCCAGACCCACCACCAAGACCTTAGCCCGATCACTGCCAAAGGGTGGAACAGGCTTACAAAAATAACTGGGGTGTTCGGCTTTAACTTCGTCAAGAAACGCTGCAAGGCGATGACATCGGCGACAGCTTTCGTCATAGAGAGTCGTCGACATCGCAGTGGCCTATGGCGGTGAACCGAAAAGGCTAGCCCAACGGCTGCAGAGGACGAAGGCGCTCAAGACCGCGGCGATTCGGGTCATTGAGAAATTCCGGCATTCGGCTGGGAAGGGCATCGAGCGCCTGGGCTGCGAGATCAGGACGGTTGCAGATGAGGGTTGCATCACAGCCTGCCCGGAAAGCGGTCTCGGCTCGGTCAGCGACCGACTCCAACACGGCAGCACCCGCCATGGAGAGGTCGTCCGAAATAATCACGCCATCAAAGCCAAGCTTGTCGCGCAGAATGTCCCGAAGCCAGACGGAGGAAAAGCCTGCGGGGGCTTCATCCACCTGGGTGTAACGAATATGCGCTGGCATGACGGCGCTGATGGCCGGAGACCCGATGCGTGCATAGGGCGAAGCATCTTGCTCAAGAATGTCAGACAGTGCGCGATCATCAACGGGCAGGGCAAGATGGGAATCCGCCTCGGGCCAGCCATGACCAGGAAAATGCTTCGCGCAGTTTTTCATGCCGGCTATCGAAAGGCCATGCATGAGTGCCGCGGCCAGCTGACTGACGATGGCCGGGTCTGAGTGAAACGCCCGCTCACCAATGATCTCGCTTTTCCCCCAATCAAGATCAAGCACCGGGGTGAAACTAAAATCGATCCCAACGTCAAGCAATTCCGAAGCCAGGCAATGGCCAAGCCTTCGCGCCTCGGCCAGCGCCGAGAGATTCGCCTCGGGCGTGTCATCGTCCCAACGCCGGCCAAGACTGGCCATTGATGGAATTTCAGTGAACCCTTCGCGAAACCGCTGAACCCGTCCGCCTTCATGGTCGATGCAGATCAGCAAGGGGGCGCCGCCCTGCCCGTCTGAACCCTTGCGCTCAATGGCATGGATCTCTTGGCTTAGTGCACGAATCTGATCCTTGGATTCAAAGTTTCGCGTGAAATAAATGACCCCGCCCACCCAGGGGTGGGCCAGCATCTCACGCTCTTCGGCTGTGAGTGTCGTGCCCTGCACATCAATGATGAATGGCCCCAAACGAGGCTTTGGCGAGGAGGAATGATTCATGAGGGTCGATTTTCAATAATGGCCAGTGCCTGGGCGTTGATGAGTTCGTCAGAGATCGACACATGCACCGCATAGCCCTGCTGATTGAGATATTCGGCCAGCGCCTTTCGAGCCACCACCTTGGGGGCGCCCTTGGCGTCGTTGAGCACTTCCACCGAATGAAGTGACATGGGATGCGAGAGCCCCACGCCAAGTGCCTTGCCAATGGCCTCTTTGGCGGCGAACCGCTTGGCCAGGTAACGCAGAGCGCGGTCATGGCCAGCAAGGCCACGTGACTGACGACGCTGGTATTCCTGAAACTCCATGGGGCCCAACACACGTTGGGCGAAACGCACACCCCAACGTGACTCGATCGTGCGTACCCGATCGATCACCACGGTGTCCGTGCCTACCCCGACAATCATCTCAGGCTACCGGCCGCGAGGGGGCCGCCTCGCGCATGAGTCGCTTCATTTCGCGCACGGCTTCCCGCATGCCCACAAAAACAGCTCGCGACACGATGGCGTGACCAATGTGAAGTTCGCGCACACCGGGCAGCGCTGCGATGGGCTGCACATTGAAGTAATTCAATGCATGGCCCGCATTGAAGCGCATGCCAAGTTCGCAGATGCGCGCACCAGCATGCTCGATCTTTTCAATCTCAGCACGCACGGGGAAAGCCTGAGCATCTCTTCCCTGACGATGAAAGACTTCGGCGTAAGGCCCCGTGTGAATTTCACAGACCTGAATACCCAGGTCGGCTGCCGCCTGAATCTGTTGAAGATCGGCATCAACAAAGGCGCTCACGGTGATGCCCGCGTCACGAAGCTTTTGGATGGAGGACTGCAACGAGGCGCGATTCCCGATGAGATCAAGGCCGCCTTCCGTGGTGATCTCTTGGCGACCCTCGGGCACAAGCATGGCCATCTCGGGCTGAATCTCCGACGCGATCGCCACCATTTCATCCGTGGCCGCCATTTCGAAATTAAGCTTGATCTGGGTGTGGGTGCGCAGCCGGCGAACATCCGCGTCTTGGATGTGCCGACGGTCTTCACGAAGGTGAACGGTAATGCCATCCGCACCGCCAAGGTGAGCCTCTACCGCCGCCCAGATGGGGTCGGGGTCAATGCCTCGCCGGGCTTGCCGAAGGGTGGCCACATGGTCAATATTTACGCCAAGCTCAATCATCAGGTGCCTTTAATTATTCCTTGAATCATCCGATGCCGCCGCGCACGGCATCGATGAGTATCTTAAATCCGAACCAGCTCACGCATGACATGCCTGGACTGCAGGTCCTCTT